>NZ_MCUF01000023.1:0-159606 GCF_002873615.1 Shewanella sp. 10N.286.51.B7 | reverse complement strand
ATTGATAGCTTATTAGCTGATTTTGATTTGCCAGAAGACGATGTACCTGGTGAAGCGCCAGTGGAAACAGAAGCAGTAACTGAGACTGATACTAATGCTAATGCTAATGCAGTAGCGGATGAAGATGATCTCGACGCTTTATTAGCATCTATCGATGCACCAACTGAAGAAGAACATGATTTCACAGCAGAGATTGCAGCTGAGTTAGAGGATGATGTTTCAGTTAGCCTAGATGAAACCGCCAATATTGATGAACTTATTGCTGAAGTTGATCCAGAAAAAGAATTTGCTCCACTGAGCAACGAAGGGCTTGATGTTGAGCAAGTACTGAGTGCAGAACTTGAGGAAATTGAATCAGAGCTTCATATTGAATCTGATAATGATGATATCGACTCGCTACTTTCTGAGCTTGAAAGCGCTTCTAGTGAAAACACAGAAGTAGAAAGTGTTGCTGTTGATGAATCAGATGTTGATGAGTTAGAGGCTAAAAGCTCAACCCTTGATGCTGAACTGGCTGAAACTGAAGCAGATTCTAATGCCGATATCGACGACATTATTGCCGATATCGAAGCAGAAGACTCTCATCTTTCGGTTGTTAATGAACCTATTGCTAGTGAACCTATTGATAATGAATCTGTTAATAAAGAGTCTGTTAATAAAGAATCAATCGATGAAGATTCAGAATTAGGCTCTTTTGAGAATACTTCACAATCCGAACTTGAACCTGAACCAGAACCAGAACTTGAGCCAGAGTCAGAGTCAGAGCCAGAGCAACAACTTGATTTATCTACGCAGAGCCCTGCGATAGCTGATGCGGATTTAGATGAGTTACTGGCTGATTTAGATGTTAGTAATCTAGAGCAGACAGAGCTACAGGATGAAACATCGACTGAATCTAGTGAACTTGAATTAGATGCAACAGAACTTAAGTTTGCCCCAGGCGATGAGTCAGCATTAGATATTCAAGATGATACTCAAGCAGCAACGCAAGCAGAGACTGATGAAGATCCGTTAGTGGCTGAGTTATTAGCTGCTGAGCAACAAGATCAACTGTCGCAGCAAAGTCATGATGAACAAGATTCTGATATCGATGAACTCGATGCTCTTTTAGCAGATTTTGACGTTGATAAAATCGCTGATGAAGAGGCGTTATTTTCAAACGGTGATGAAACGATTTCAGAACAAGATTTCGATACCATGCTGGCTGACCTTTCAACCACCAATGAATCTGATACAACTGAAGACAAAAGCATAAATGCGACTAACAGCGAATTAAATGTTGAAGAGCAACCTGACAGTGAACTCGTCGCTAAAGAGTCTGGTTTCTTCGATGATCTAAAGTCTAAAAAAACCGGTGCGCCAGGTATTGATTGGGAAGCAGATTTATTCCAACAAGCTTCTAATCACCCAGCAGCTGAGCAAACTGAAGCAATAAATAACGACGATGATAGCTATCAATTAGTTGATGATAACTTAACTGTCGATGAAGCATTGGCCGCTTTAGATGCTCAAGAAAGCCTTAAAGCGAAAGGTGGTAGCGAAGGCTTAGTCGGTCAAACTCCTGAAACCAGTCACGCAGCTGAGCCTTCAGAAGACATGCTGAATACCTTTGAGCAAGAAAATGGTTTCATCGATATCGACAAATTACTTAATGACGCAGACGAAGATGTTGAGTTGAGTGATCAATATAAAGATGTTGATGTAGATATGGGTGAAGTGAATGCACTCATAGGCAACGCCGAAATGATTGATGTTGACGATGAAGAAAATTCGGTTAATGCCAAATTAGACTTAGCTCGCGCTTATATTGAAATTGAAGACGAAGATGCAGCTAAAGCCATTTTAAAAGAAGTACAAATTGATGGTAATGAGCGCCAACAAACTGAAGCGGGTAAATTACTTAACGATATGAGCTAATATTCAGCGAGTGTAGTGTGTTAAGTAGGCAACAAACATGATCAAACGGCGCAGCATGCATGCGCCGTTTTTTTTGTGCTAAAATGCGCGCTCTTTAAACTTGAGGGTTATTTCAATGCGTGTGGCGTTAGGTGTCGAATACGATGGTAGTCAATATTTCGGTTGGCAGCGACAGAAAGAAGTTACTTCTGTGCAAGCGAGAATCGAAGCGGCTTTATCATCAATAGCCAATGAACCAATTGAGATAATTTGTGCCGGTAGAACCGACTCTGGTGTTCACGGCACAGGTCAAGTTGTGCACTTTGATACGCAATCAACGCGTCAAATGTCGGCATGGACACTAGGCGTTAATGCCAAACTGCCTGATGACATTGCTATTCGCTGGGCAAAAGAGGTGGATGATACCTTTCATGCGCGTTTTTCTGCTACGGCACGTCGTTACCGTTATATTATTGATAACAGTGAATTTAGACCTGGCATTCTGCGTAATGGTTTAAGCCATTATCACTATGAACTTGACCATGAGTTAATGCATCAAGGCGCGCAGTTATTTGTGGGTGAGCATGACTTTACCAGCTTCCGTGCACTTCAATGTCAGGCCCACAGCCCAGTGAGAACCATTGAGTTCGTTAATGTAACTCGTCAAGGCAGGTTCATCATGATTGATATTAAAGCCAATGCTTTTTTACATCACATGGTGCGTAATATTGTTGGTACTTTGATTGAGATTGGTCAATCAAACCAAAAAGTGGAATGGGTTAATGAGCTGCTTGCATTAAAAGACCGCAAGTATGCTGCGCCAACATCAAAGCCTAATGGCCTTTATTTAGTTGATGTGACTTACCCTGAGCATTATGGGCTACCCAAACCACCAATGGGTCCATTGTTTATGCTCGATTGAGTTTATTGCTAAATTAACACTCGAATAAAATCAGCTGCACGAATATATCCAGCACGAATATATCCAGCACGAATATACTTAGCTCGAATATAAATAGAACAAATAAGCATTGTTGCGTTAAGGAATAACATGGTTTCAGTGAATAGCAATCAAGCTATATCGGCCCCAGCAAAAGAGGCAAATTTGTCTCAATGGTTAGATTATTTACTTTCTATTCATCCAACTGAAATAGAAATGGGCTTAACGCGCGTCACTGAAGTGGCACAACGATTAGACCTGTTACACCTTAACTCAACGGTAATCACGGTCGCAGGCACAAACGGCAAAGGCACCACTTGTGCCATGATTGAGTCAGTGTTATTGCAAGCTGGTAAAACGGTTGGCGTGTATAGCTCGCCTCATTTAGTTCACTTCAATGAACGAGTACGTCTTAATCATAAAGATGTATCAGATGAGCAGTTAATTGCCGCTTTCACAGCGATTGAACAAGCTAGAAGTCAGCCGCAACAAACAGAAATTTCATTAAGCTTTTTTGAATACGCCACACTTGCAGGTTTATATATTTTTAAACAAACGAAACCTGATGTGGTGTTACTCGAAGTTGGCTTAGGCGGACGTTTAGACGCCACTAACATTATCGATGCCGATGCTTGTGTGATTACCTCAATTGATATCGACCATCAAGAGTACCTTGGTGATACCCGAGAACTCGTTGGCCGTGAAAAAGCAGGTGTCTTTAGACGTCATCGTTTAGCCGTTATTGGCGAGCCCGACGTACCGCATACGGTATTGGATTACGCAGCTGAAATTAGCGCGAATGTTTATCAGGTGAATAAAGACTTTAGTTATCATCTTAACGGTGATAAATGGCAATTTAGCGGTAAAAATGGCGCAATAAATTCACTCACTTTACCTAAGTTACCATTAGCCAATGCTGCTACGGCCATCGCTGTGATAGAACAAACTTGGCCTGAAATCAGTACTGCAGCTATCACTACAGGCATTGCCACAGCAAGGTTATCAGGCCGATTAGAACAAGTGTCAGATTCGCCAAGAGTGTTAGTTGACGTTGCTCATAATCCCCATGCGGCAAAGTATTTAGCGTCTCAATTGCAACAATATAAGCCGGCTCGCATTATTGCTTTGTGCGGCATGCTAAAAGATAAAGATGCATCAGCAGTGCTTACAGAGCTTAACGATACTGTGGATGAGTGGTACTTTACTAGCTTAGATGTTGAGCGCGGTTTAGATGCCAATACACTGGCAAGTTGCCTTGCAGCTAATAACGCAACCAATACAACTGCTGTGAAGGCATTTCAGTTTGATTCGATAGATCAAGCTTGGCAAAGTGTCAGTGCAAATATTACTGCAGATGATGTGGTAATTGTTTTTGGCTCATTTTACACTGTGGCTGGCTTTAGCAAAATTTTATAAAGGAAATAAACATTTGTCTGCTCAATTTCAAAACCGATTAGTGGGAACGGTTGTTATCGTAGCGCTTGGGGTGATTTTTTTACCTGACTTGCTCGATGGCAAAAAACAACGTGAAATCGAAGAGTTTACCGAAATTCCGCTGCGCCCAGTGATTAATGAGCAAACCAGCGATGTCATTGGCGAAGGCTACACACCTGAAACATTTGAAGTGGAAGAAATTGCCCAAACTCAAGACTTAGGAGCCTCTGAAGATTCGTCTGAAAAAGTCACTCCAGCTGCCACTACTGCCTCTGATAGAACGTCCTCAGATAAAAATGCATCAACGAGTGCCAAAGCAGCATCTGCGACATCAACACCTGTACAAGTCGCTAAAGCAAAGCCAGAAGTTAAAAAAGTCGAGCCTATTAAAGCGGGTTATACCTTACAACTTGGCGGCTTTAATAATGCTAAAAATGTTGAAGAGTTAGTCAAAAAACTCAGACAAAATGGTTTTACCGCATATACCTTGCCAGCTAAACCGATAGATGGCTCGCTAACAAAGGTATTCGTAGGGCCTGAACTTTCTGCTGAAAAACTCAAAACATACCAGAAAAAAATCAATAAACTAAATGGTCTTCAAGGCAAAATTGTTCAATACAATCCCCTAGAAAACTAACTATTCACTATTGTTTGGTACAGCGCAAAGTCAATTTATCTAGCAGTTGGTGAGAAAGTTTTCTGTCTCTGTTAGAATCGCGCCGTCTTAACATCTATACCGGATCCCCATCTCAATGGTTTGGATTGATTACGCTATTCTCATCGTCATCGGCTTATCAACTGTCATCAGTTTGATCCGCGGATTTGCCAAAGAAGCCATGTCTTTAGTGGTATGGTTCGCTGCCTTCTTTATTGCCAGCCAATTCTATCAAGACTTAGCCGTTCATTTAACCCAAATGAACGATGAAATGACCCGCAATGGTGTTGCCATCGCCGTGTTATTTGTCGCCACGCTTATCTTGGGCGCATTAGTTAATTATTTATTAGGTCAACTGGTTTCTAAAACCGGTTTATCAGGCACCGATCGAGTCTTAGGCTTGTGTTTCGGTGCGCTTCGCGGGGCATTAATTGTCAGCGCTATCTTATTTTTTCTGGATGCTTTTACTGGTTCACCAAGTCAAGACTGGTGGAAAGAGTCAGAACTTGTACCCCAATTTGGTGTCGTTATTCAGTGGTTTTTTGACTACTTGGAAAACACATCTAGCTTTGTACCCAAAATATAAATATAAAACATCTTACAATGAGGAAGCTTACCCATGTGTGGTATCGTCGGAATAGTTGGTCAGTCATCGGTTAATCAAACCATTTATGATGCATTGACCGTGCTTCAGCACCGTGGTCAAGATGCAGCAGGTATTGTGACTGTTGACAAGAGTGCGTTTCGTTTACGTAAGGCAAATGGATTAGTTAAAGACGTTTTCGAAGTGAAACATATGCAGCGCCTGCAAGGCAAAGCAGGTATTGGACACGTTCGTTATCCAACTGCGGGTAGCTCAAGTGCTTCAGAAGCGCAGCCGTTTTATGTTAATTCACCGTTTGGTATTTCATTAGCCCATAACGGTAACTTAACCAATACAGTTGAGTTAGCTGAAAGCTTAGTGAAAAAACGTCGTCATGTTAACACCACCTCAGATTCTGAAGTGTTATTAAACCTACTTGCTGATGAGCTTCAAGAGACTCGCAGTTTAACCTTAAGTGCCGATGAAGTATTTGACGCTGTTGCTAAAGTGCACGCGCAAACTCGTGGTGCTTACGCCGTAGCTGCAATGATCATTGGTCAAGGCTTAGTGGCATTTCGCGACCCATTTGGCATTCGTCCGTTAGTGTTAGGTAAGCATGAAACACCAACGGGTACTGAATACATGGTGGCATCAGAAAGTGTTGCATTAGACGCTGTTGGCTTTGAAGTCATGCGTGATGTTGCACCTGGTGAAGCGATTTATATTTCATTAGATGGTCAGCTATTTACTCGCCAATGTGCAGTAGACCCAAGCTATGCACCGTGTATCTTCGAGTTCGTATATTTTGCTCGTCCAGATTCTGCGATGGATAAAATTTCAGTTTACGGCAGTCGCGTAAACATGGGCGCAAAACTAGGCGCTAAAATTCAAAAAGAATGGGAAGATCATGACATTGACGTGGTTATTCCAATTCCTGAAACTTCATGTGATATCGCATTAGAAATCGCACGTTGTATGGAACTTCCTTACCGTCAAGGTTTCGTGAAGAACCGTTACATTGGCCGTACGTTCATCATGCCAGGTCAACAAGAGCGTAAGAAGTCAGTACGTCGTAAACTCAACGCCATTAATACTGAGTTTAAAGGTAAAAACGTATTGTTAGTCGATGACTCTATCGTACGTGGTACCACTTCAGAGCAGATTATTGAAATGGCACGTGAAGCTGGCGCGAAGAAAGTGTACTTTGCTTCAGCAGCACCTGAAATTCGTTTCCCTAACGTGTACGGTATTGATATGCCAACGACCAATGAGCTCATTGCTCACGGCCGTGATGCTGACGAGATTGCAAAAATCATCGGCGCTGATGGCATTATCTTCCAGGACTTAACTGACTTGGTCGATGCAGTAGGCATGGAAAACCCTGAAATTAAGCGTTTTGAAACATCAGTATTCGATGGCCAATACATCACAAACGATGTTGACCAAGCTTACTTAGACCACTTAACGCAGTTACGTAATGATGACGCGAAAGCGAATAGCAAAGACATCGGCACTAACTTAGAAATGCATAACGTCTGTCATCCTTAATTTGTTATGACAGTTTGTGTGTTAAAAGCCAGCGAAAGCTGGCTTTTTTGTTTTTGAATAATGTAAAAACAACAGACCCTTGATTGTAAATAATTAGGGCCTGTTGATCTTTCAAGGTTGTTTTTGCAGCGAGTTGTTGGCCATTTGTACAAGGCAGAGACTTTGTGGTGTAGTTATTCTACATAAAAAGTCGATAACGCAGTAAAAATGACCAACAAACGCTGCCCGAAGGGTTCGACTAAAAGCGTTTTACTCTTTGTTGGATGAATTTTGCTTAGATGACTAGGCATCAACTCATCCGCCTCGATTAAAACGCTTTTACTTCGAACAAAATTTAACCAGCAAAGCTCAACAGGCCCTAGGGCTAAGCAGTTTAATTTGTTAATTTACGCTGATAATTAAGATATGTACGGAGAGCCAAGCAGATGTCTAAAATTGAGTTTACTGCAGAACAGCGCGAACTGATGGTGCAAAAAATTCAAACCTATTTTGAAGATGAACTAGACCAAGATTTAGGTCAGTTCGATGCCGAATTTTTATTGGATTTCTTTGCCAGTAATATTGGTGCGCACTTTTATAACCGTGGCTTACATGATGCACGAGCCATATTCGAAGCTCGTATCGAGACCATTGATGAAGATATATACGGTATTGAGAAAGATATAAAATAGCTTCTCAAGTAAATCAATCATTTACTATTTGTACGACAAACTATTTACATTGTGCTTTTCCTCCCCTAGGTTAGTCAAAGAAACTCAATCTTAAATGATTCAAAATGGAGGAAAGACAATGTCTCAGCCACTTCGAGATGATATCCCACAAGAAGCATTTGATTGGTACGATGAATATGCCCACGGTGGCATGGATCGTCGAACCTTCATGAAGAAACTAGGTACCTTAGTCGCTGTCGGTTACTCCATGGCTGTACTGACTTCTGCATTACTACCCAATTATGCGCTAGCAGAGCAAGTATCATTTAATGATGCAGATATCAAAGCCACCTATGAGACATTTGACTCACCACAGGGATACGGCAAAGGCCAAGGGTATTTAGTTGTTCCCGCTAATGTTGATTCAAGCAAAACTGCAGTTTCTTTACCTGTGGTGTTAGTCATACACGAAAACCGAGGCTTAAACCCTTACGTTAAAGATGTTGCACGCCGTTTAGCCAAAGCAGGCTTTATCGCCTTCGCCCCCGATGCACTTTATCCACTGGGTGGATACCCAGGTAATGATGATGAAGGCCGAGCGATGCAAAAATCTATGGATCGCGATAAAATCCAACAAGATTTTGTCGCTGCAGCAAAGTTTTTAAAATCTCATGAAAACAGTAATGGAAAACTCGGCGCTGTAGGTTTTTGTTTTGGTGGCTATATCGTCAATTATCTTGCTGCAGTCGAATCTGATTTGCTTACCGCAGGCGTGCCTTTTTATGGAACACCCGCTAAGAAAGAACTCCGAGAAAATATTAAAGCCTCATTGATGGTACAACTTGGTGAAGAAGATGAACGGGTTAATAAATCTTGGCCAGATTATGAAGCTGACTTAAAGCGGTTAAATGTGCCATACCAAATGCACATGTATAAGAATGCCAAGCATGGATTTCATAATGACTCTACATCACGCTTTGATGAAGCGAATGCAAAGCTTGCTTGGGACAGAACCATTGCATTTTTTAATCAAGAATTGGCTTAAGTCGCACTTGATGGCTCACTGAGATGTGGTGATGACAAGACATAAAAAAGCAGTGCAAGCACTGCTTTTTTTTATGCCATTGACTTAAGTGTTAACGCAACGGCGTAAGTCTTTTAATCCTGATAGATGTAATGCGTGTTAATACACCTTTTAAGCTATCACCGAGATTTAAAATACGCAGGTGAGCATATCCACAAGTTCAGTTTCAGTTGTGGGCATTTTAGCCAGCTCAATCATTTCAGGCGAACCGCCATTTAGCATATAAGCACTGGTTGTTAAGTGGTCATGGTGAAACCATTTACCGTTAACACAAACGTCGGTATAGCACTTCTCACATTGCTTCAATTCCATAACGGGCTCCTGACCTCATTTTCTGCGTTAACTAAAACTATCTCAAGAATTTGTTCGCAATCATGATCTGGATCAACTTTATTCCAGCTTTAATCAAGCAGGGAAAGATGATTTGATTGTTTAAAGAGGCTAAATGAGTCAATTGTATGGCTATTGGAGCTAATTTATATTGTTTATAAATCGATTATGAAAATTTACTACAATAATTGGCGCGCGTTAGCGCGAGAGTTAGTTAGATTTGCTTTATAAATGTTATCTGGTGTTCGACACGAGTTATTTATATTCATTTATTGTTTTCGATAAATTATTTCTTGAATGACTATTAAAATGCACTGTAATTATATACAGTAAACTAATTCTGATGAAAAAGCCTGCTTAAAAGTGCTTTAACGATTTTTGATGGTTTGAACTAAATGATCCTTTATATTGCCGAAAAACCTAGTTTAGGTCGTGCCATAGCCGATGTATTACCTAAGCCTCACAAAAAAGGTGATGGTTACATCATGACAGCCAATGGTGATTGCGTGTCTTGGTGCGTGGGACATTTATTAGAACAAGCAGAACCCGATGCTTATGATCCCGCTTATAAGTCGTGGCAATTAGCTCACTTGCCAATAGTGCCACAGCAATGGAAGTTAAAACCTAAATCAAAAACACGCTCTCAGCTAAGCACATTAAAAAAACTGATAAAACAGGCATCAAGTCTGGTTAACGCAGGCGATCCTGATAGAGAAGGGCAATTACTGGTTGATGAAGTGATATCCCATTCTGGTATTAAAGCCGATAAAATTAGCCAAACTCAGCGGCTACTCATCAGTGATTTAAACCCTTCTGCAGTAAAAAGAGCATTAAACCAAATGCGCAGCAATAAAGAGTTTGTGCCGCTCTCAACTTCAGCGCTGGCGCGTAGTCGCGCTGATTGGTTATACGGCATGAATATGACTCGTGCATATACCATTCAAGGTAGAAAGGTCGGTTATCAAGGGGTTTTGTCGGTCGGTCGGGTACAGACTCCAGTGCTTGGTTTAGTTGTTAGACGTGACGAAGAAATTGCTCATTTTGTGCCAAAACCGTTTTACGATGTGTTAGCTCATCTTATCACTCAAGAAAATCAAACCTTTACGGCTAAATGGAAACCCAGTGAAGCCTGTCAGCCCTACATGGATGAAGAAGGGCGAGTGCTGGCTAAAGGGCTTGCTGAAAATGTGGTTGGCCGTATCACTAATCAACCTGCTGAAGTCACAAAACTGGAAGCTAAGAGTAAACGTCAAAACCCACCATTACCTTACAGTTTATCTGCGTTGCAAATTGACGCTGCAAAGCGTTTTGGGATGAGTGCCAAGGACGTGTTAGATACGTGTCAAAGCTTGTATGAACGCCATAAACTGATTACTTACCCACGTTCTGATAGCCGTTATTTGCCGGTTGAGCAACATGGTTTAGCGCCGCAAGTTATTAATGCAATATCCAAAAATAATCCGTCACTAACTGCAAAAGCGGATTCACCAAATAGCAAACTTAAATCCAAAGCGTGGGATGACAAAAAAGTCGATGCTCATCACGCGATTGTACCAACAGAAAAAGTCACTAATTTGGCCAATTTATCCAGTAAAGAAGCCAAGTTATATTCACATATTGCCAGACAATATTTAGCCCAGTTCTATAAGGCTTACTTATACGATGAAACTCAGGTAGAAGTGACTATTGCAGGTGGCTTGTTTACCACCAAAGCCAAGCAAGAAACCTCATTAGGTTGGAAACAGCTGTTTGCTGCAAGCGATACGACTAAAAAGGATGATGATGAACTGGCGACCTTACCAGCACTCACTCAAGGTCAGTTGTTACATTGCACTCAGGGTGAGCTTCTTGAAAAGGTGACTCAACCGCCTAAACATTTCACTGATGCGACGTTATTGGGTGCGATGACGGGTATCAACCGCTTTGTGACCAACAAAGACGTTAAAAAAATCCTTAAAGATACTGATGGCTTAGGCACAGAGGCCACCCGTGCGGGGATTATTGAGTTACTGTTTAAACGCGGTTATTTGCAGCGCCAAGGCAAATCGATTGTAGCAACTCCTGTGGGTATTGGTCTGGTCAACTCATTACCTGAGTCAGCCACAACACCGGATATGACCGCATTATGGGAAAGTAGTCTGGATGCCATTAGTCAAAAGCAATTACGTTACGATGCGTTTATGTCTCCTTTGCTAAACCAGTTGAATGACTTGATTACTCAAGCAGCGAATCAATTACCTAGTGCTCTATCAGGTGTCACAGGCCCTGGTTATAAAAAGCGTCGCAGCAGTAGTTCAAGAGGCAGTAGTTCAAAAGGCAGTAGTACAAAAAGCAGTGGTTATAAAAGAAAAACGTCTTCTTCCTCTTCAGGCAATAAAACGATAAAAAATACCACTAAGCGAGTATCGAAAAAAACCGCTAATTAGCTTAAATTAACTTATTCAATCGGAAGTATGTGCTTAGTTAAATTATTACTCCTGAGCTTAAATGAAATTTATGGATGAGTTACATGCAGCAAGGCGTTCACTTTTTTATTAAATCAACTTTAGTCATCTTAAGTGTATTGATGAGTAACATTTGTTGGTCGGCTGGGGGGTGGCAAGAAACATTTGCTGAATTGAATCTAGATAATTGGTCATACGTGCTTCACCCACAAGGCATCAACATTCTTCCTAAGCCTGCAGGGTTAAATCTGATTAATTCAGAATCAATTTCAGATATTACGAGTGAACCTAGTTCAAATTACGGTGCATTATTAACAATTAAAGGTGAACAATCTTACCTATGGCGTGGGATTGAAGCACTTAACCGAGTAGAACTACAACATAAACCCACCCATACTCGCCCAGGTCAAACAACCACTGTTAGCTGGCAATTTCTACTACCTCAACTATTTAGTGAAGATACCCATCAGATTGCTTACTGGGAGTCAGATAAAACCTACCGGCAAAGCTATCGTTTACAGCTTAATGGTTCACGCATGAGTTTGGTTTCTAATATCGCAAAATCAGTTGTTATAGATGGCGAAGCTGCGCAACCTAATACTAAGCAAGCCTTGTGGTATCTTGACGATATTAAAGCTAATACTTGGTATACGGTTACATTAGAAACATACTGGTCGATGACTGAAGGTCGCATAATGATGGCGATAAATAATCAGCCTCAAGTACATTTAACCCTGCAAACGCTTGTGGCACACGATGAGAATATGTTTATCCAGTTAGGCATTCTACGAGAACGTGCAGACCGAGTTGAATCTATTTGGTTAGATAACGTGAAAGTTGACCATTTTTAATCGACTGATTAATTACCGAACATTCATACTTGTATATTCTATATGACGACTCGTTAGCTAAATTCCTGTTAGTCATTACTCACTGCTCACTGCTCACTGCTCACTACTCATAACTCACTACTCATAACTCACTATTTATAACGCATAACGCACTACTTACTACAAATACCTCACTCCTCATTTCTAGTTCGAGTCACTGTGGCTGATTTTGTTCATTTCGATACTAAATAATGCGTGGCGCAAAATGGTAACTTTGCCGTAGCTTCTCTCCTTATAATTTCTGCCATACCAAGATGATTCAACAACATCAAAATAAGGCAGGCTATGACAGAACAAATATCTTCGTCTATTGATACCACTGCAGCTAATGCTAAAGCAGGTTTTTTTAATCGCCATAAAACAAAATTTTATATTTTATTGACGCTGCTGGCGGTCATTTGTGGCTCGGTATTACTAGCAAATGGTTTTACCGTTCATCACAAAGATATTCCAGCGGATTATTGGACCACCACTTCAGCGTTAAAGGGTAAGTTGCTGGACACTGAAATCTTTATTGGTGCATTAACCATGATGTTGGTCGTGACTATTTGCTTAGCAATTTGGGGTTACTGGAAACTTCATTCTCTACCCAAAAAGCATGCTGAACATACGGGGCAAGCAAAATTGATTTTCTGGTTATGTACTATCGGCTTTTTTTACAATGAATTGTGGATAGCTGCCATCTTAATTGTTGTAACCGACTGGAAGAAAATTTCTGCAGTGATTAGGACCTGTTGATCTTTGCAGATTAAGTTTTGTTCGAAATATAAGCGTTTTAATTGAGGCGAATGGATTGATGCCTAGTCATCTAAGCAAAATTCATTCAACAAAGAGTAAAACGCTTTTAGTCGAACCCTTTGGGCAGCGTTTGTTGGCTATTTTTACTGCATTATCGACTTTTTATGTAGAGCACTACACCACAAAGTCTCTGCTTTGTATAAATGGCCAACAATTCGTTGCAAAAATAACCTTGAAAAATCAACAGGCCCTATAGGGAGACAAGCATAATGAAAGAACTATTGTATCCATATGTACTTATTTGCTGGATTTTAATTAAAACTGGCTTAGTGAAACGCACGACGGCTAATTATATTTCTATGATTGTTGTAGGTGTGCTGATTAACCTTGCAGTGTTCTTTGCTCATCGATTCTATTCTCCTGTGGACTTAACTGATTCATCGGTTGTGAGAGCACAAACAGCGGTTTTAAGCCCGATTACAGAGTCAATCGATAAGTATTATGTTAAGCATAATCAGAAAGTTAAAGAAGGCCAATTACTCTACACTTTGGTGAATAATGAAGAAACCAATAGCCTTCGCCAGATTGAAGCTGAGATTAATAGCTTAGACGCTGATATAGCGCAAACTGAGCAGGATTTAGCAAGGTTAACTCAAGTTAAAAATGTCGTGGCTAAACGAGACATTGATAAGTATCAATCAAGGTTAAATGCGATGAAATTTGATCGTGAATCATTAGTTGCCCAGCAACAACAAGCTGAGTTTGAAAATAGCCAACTAGAAATTCGCGCTCCTTTTGATGGCGCAGTAACACGTATTGATACAGCAGCAGGGTCAAGAATTGGTAATATTCAACTGTGGAATACTGAAACTAAAATCCTTGAGATGCGTATACCCGATCAGCTATGGAACCGAGTAAAGCAAGGTCAATTTGCCGAGTTTTATGTAGATGCATATCCTGGGCACATTTTTAGAGGGCGAGTTCACTCAATATCTTTAGCTACGGGGGAGGCAAGAGGCAGTCACGGCAGTCAAGAACAAGGCGTCGCTCAGCAGTTAGTCAATAACTCAAAAAATATTGGCCGAACAGTGCTGATTGAGTTTAGCGACCCAGAAGGCATTGAAATTCCGATTGGCGCACGAGGCTCAGCCTGGATTTCTACTGAGAAACCTTTTTCACTGCTAGGCCCGATTGATATGTTAGGGGCCGCAACACTCAGGCTTAAAGCATTGAAAAGCTTCTTTGGCGCTTTTTAGTTATTAGCTTAATAACGGGTAAAATAATATAGCGGCTTAAGCACTGGATTGAATGACTGAAACGTACAGCTGAAACGAATAGCTGAAACGAACAGCTATTCGAATGAGTTTGTCAGATACTTCATGTAGTAATATGTTTGTGTATTGTTGTAATGTGGTTAATATAAATGAGTGATTAATCTTTTTTTATAAAGTATCAATATATTAGAGGTTTATAATGTCAGCAGAAACAACCAGTATTGCCACACCTTTGCATGGTTTTAATAGTCCCCAACGTTATTTTGTTGGTTATACTCTCGCTGTTTTAGTCGATTTGACGGTGTTAAATCTACTTGCTGAGTACTGGCAACATATTAGTGTCTCGTCTTTCTCAATCTCATTATTAGTCGCCATTCTGTTGCAATTGCTGTTAAAGCTAACCATAGCCTTTGAACATAAGTTAGCTGACTACTTCAAGAGTAAACCTGGCACTGCACCTAAGGTATATCGCGCGCTAAGTACTTGGGCGATTTTGTTCTTTTCGAAAATCATCATGCTTGAAGCCATTAACTTAGCCTTCGGCGACAGTATTACCTTTACTGGCCCATTTGACGGCATCGTTGCTTTCTTTGTTTTAGTGTTTGGTATTTTGATTGCAGAATTTATGGTATCGAAAATTTATTTCTCGCTTCGTGACAAACCTAACGATGAAACTGAAGGTGCGGCCGCAGCCAGCTAGCGATGAGGGAATTTGGCTTTGTTGGTGAATGGTTGAAATAAAGCATATTGACCACTGAATTTGAGGCAAAAAAAATGAGTAATTCAATTAAGGATTACTCATAAAAAATTCACTAGTTCACAACATAAAGGGCGGAACAGGCTAGATCATGCCCGTTCTTACTTAACTGAAAATTAAATTAGCCTTTCATATTGTGATCACAAGCAGGTTTTAGCTTAAATATTATATTATCTAAGACTCTTTTGGCGATTTAATGAGATTAGCTTATCTAAAACCCGCTCGCCATCGATACGAATACCATTGTGCTCATATTCTGATGTGAGCCAATATTTCAAGTTATCAACTAATTGCACCGTTTCTAGGCTGTAGTTCATATCGACATACATGTCTTCGCTATAGATGGCAGCACTGACAGGAACAGTGTTTTGCATCAGCACATCAACATCATATAAATTGCTCCAATCAGCTTTTTCGGCAATGGCATTTGCTAATGCTTTAAGAGGCTTTAATTGATTAAATTGCTCAAACATCCACGGGTAAATCATTTCGCCAGTAAATAATAAGCGTTGTCCTCGCTGATAATTAAACTGTTGGAACTGTTCTCTAACACGATGGGCAGACCAATTTGCACCTTGCTGATGGAACTGTTGGCAGTAAATCGACTCATGCATTAAAGCGAAAATAGGGTTGGTGTTATAGTCTAAGAATTGACTAAATTGATGTAAGAAAAGCGGATTAATCTGTTTACCTGAGCCTGTTTCAATCAAGGCTTGTTCTAATAAATAGTAAACGGCTTCAGGCCCTTGCTCCATGCCGATATTCACACCCAGTAATTGCAACATCTCAACGGTGAGTTGCTCGCCTGTGGCTAATGTGACCTGATTATTATCGACGTACTCAGCTAACTCAGCGGTTAATTGCTCAGCATCTTTAAAGCGGTGATAAAAGTCATTATTCTTTTTTATCACTCGCTGATAAGTGGCTTTATAAACATCATCAGCTCGACGGGTTAACGACGGAATACCACCAGTAATGAAGGCTTCTTTAATTGAATCAGGTGCAGCAGATAGATAATGCAGTACGCAGAAACCACCAAAGCTTTGGCCTAAAATACTCCACTGGGTATTGTTGGTTAATTTAAGGCGAATGAATTCAGCATCTCGAATGATATTATCAGCGCGAAATTGACTGACATAATCCACTTGTTCATCGACAGATAAATGCTCAAGGGTTGAGTGGTTGATAAGGCTTGAAAGCCCTGTGCCGCGTTGGTCTAGCAAGATCACTCGATATTCTTGTAGCGCACGTTTAATCCAACCTGAGCTTTCAATCGGTCTAACAGCCCCAAATCCTGGGCCACCTTGAAAATAAACCAGAAAGGGGAGATCTTTTTGCTGGTTTTCTGTGCTGACAATTTCACGGGCAAAGACGGTGATTTTTTCCCCTTCTGGCTGCTGATAGTTGAGCGGAACCGAGAAAAAATGTTTCTTGGAAACAATACCTGAAAGAATGCTGTCCATTTGCATGCTGTACCTGTGATGTGAATAGAGTCTTAGAAAGGGGGTATTGTAGAAAGCTTAACTATCGATCACAATGAAAACTTATCGCAACCAGTGTAAGTTTTGTTAGCGAAAGCTAATTTATGTTCCTTTAAATTTACACTAGCTAGAAGTCTATTCACCGTGAGTCAATTAAAGCTGATATTCCCTTTAGCAACGCAGCACTAGCAGTTTAAGCTACGACTTTGCATCATACGTAAGGGCTAATCTGAGTTTTTTATAAATATTTAAAAGATAGATCAAACTTTTTTGTGCTATTTGAAGCATAATAAGCTCAAAGCAAACGCCTGCTACTGTAAGGAAATAAGCAATGAAATATCAAATCATTCCAGTCACCCCGTTCCAGCAAAATTGTAGTGTGATTTGGTGTGACAAAACCAAACTTGCAGCAGTGGTTGATCCTGGCGGAGATATTGACAGAATCGTATCTGAAGTCAGTAAGTTAGGCTTAAAATTAGAAAAGATTTTATTAACCCATGGCCATATTGACCATGTTGGCGGAGCTAAAACTCTCGCTAATCAACTTAATATTCCTATTATCGGCCCTCATGTGGCTGACAAGTTTTGGTTAGAAGGTTTGGCTAAACAGAGCCAAAACTTCGGATTTCCGCACATTGACTCGTTTGAGCCGACGCAATATTTAAATGAAGGTGATAATGTCACTGTCGGTGAGCAAACATTATCAGTGCTGCATTGCCCAGGACACACACCAGGACACATTGTATTTCATTCGTCTGAGTCACAAATTGCTTGGGTAGGGGATGTTTTGTTTAGAAGCTCAATAGGTCGCACTGATTTCCCGCAGTCTGATCATAAGCAACTGATTAATTCAATTACTCAAAAATTGTGGCCATTAGGTGAAAAAGTTAACTTTATTCCCGGACATGGCCCAATGTCGACATTTGAAGAAGAACGTCAACATAATCCATTTGTTGCTGATCAGTTGTTGGCCTAATCGCCTACATTAAACTGGCTTTTATTAAAGTCGCTTATATTAAAGCCGCTTACATTAAAGTCGCTTAAGACAGTTTGTTCAACCGAGTCAGTTTCGCATAAACAGTTACATTTTTTATCCTTTCCTTCGTATATTAGCAAACCAGCGAGTAGCTTGACTCGCTGGCAAGTTATATTGATATATCACCTCGAGTTACAGCATTAAATTCCCAGTAATCTTTGCATTATTGACATCCTTTGTTAGCTTATGTTGAGCCTCGCTGAAATGTGAGGGCTACGACTGGGTAACGATTTGATGCTCCCTCTGGACAAATTGCTGCTACAGAAGTGAATTATGGACTGATTTAGCAGGCAGGGACTATGGCGCATCACTTACTTTCATTACTCGACTCATGGGCTGAAAAACCGCAATTGGAATGGGCGTTAGCTGTCATCACGTCAGTTGAAGGTTCATCTTATCGCAAAGCGGGCGCTATCATGTTGTTTGACCCACTCGGTAAAACGCTGGGAATGCTCAGTGGTGGCTGTTTAGAGGCAGATTTACGTCGTCATGCTCAAGATGCGATTCAAACTCAACGTATTGCTCATATCACATACGATGCTACTGATGAAAACGATACGAGTTACCAACTCGGTTGTGGTGGGCTTGTTAATATCATGATGGTGCCATTACTGGCAGATAACCAATACCTTGGCTTGCCAGAACTTCATCAGCAGCTTACGCGCGGTAATCAGGGGCATTATCAATTATCTCTCAATGACAACAAGAGCCATGCAGGAGAAATGTCAGGTAAATTCATTGCATCCAATGCTGCGAAACATGACAGTTTCGAACTCTCCTCAAAAACGCAGCAGGTCACTAAACAGAGCGCTAAGCAGGTCACGAAACAGGTCACTAAACAGGTCACTAAACAGATAACAAAGCGGGTAACATTAGATGGGCAAGATTATTTATCTGTCCCTGTGAGAGCGCCTTATCATCTGGGGATATTTGGTGGTGGGTTAGATGCTCAGCCGTTAGCCGCAATAGCTGCCGAGCTTGATTGGAAAATTACCGTATTCGATAGTCGCTCCGCCTATGCGCGCAGCTATGACTTTCCTGCTGCAAAAATCAATAAAACACCGCTTACTCAATTGAAAACAGAAGAGCTTACTCAACTCGATGCTGCAGTGGTGATGAACCATAACTTAGACCTCGACTGCGACGCCCTTAAAGCGCTGCAGCCTACCAATATTGATTACATTGCATTGTTAGGTCCAGGGCATAGGCGGGATAAAGTGTTTGGCTTAGCTGAGTTAACAGAACAAGATTTCAGTGGTTTCTTTTCAGCGCCTGCAGGGCTTGCACTTGGCGGTGAACTGCCTAGTTCTGTGGCATTAAGTATTTTATCTCAGTGCCATGGCGTGTTACACCACCGCATTAGCAAGCAGGCAGAATTGAGTCGTTTAGATAAGGTGATGTCCTAGTGACGTTTTTATCTAAGTCCCCTAAAGTGGTCAGCGTGATGTTGGCTGCAGGTCAAAGCACACGATTTGATGGTGCAAAGCTTGCTGCCACAGTATCAGGCCCAGATGTGAATGACCCAGATCCACAAGCTTTAACCCACAGTTTACTGACTCACAGTCTATTGGAATTAACCCAGGCGGCTGAGCAAATAGATATTGGTAAACCTTGCGTTATCCTAGGCGGTCATATCGATGTGTTATCGCCATTAGTGCCAATGAATACACCGATACTCATCAATAAAGACTGGCAATCGGGCATCGCCAGTTCGGTCGCCATGGCGGCAAAATATGCCCAGGCTGAAAAAGCCGACGCTTTGCTATTAAGCCTTGCAGATCAAGTGGCTGTTTCCCATTTACATTATTTAAGTCTATACCGTGTGTTTTGCCTTTTTGGTCAAACCACCGCGGCTTATTATCAACAAAACCCGGGTGTACCTGCGATATTTGTAGCTGAAGACTTTGATGCCCTTCAGCAGCTCGAAGGTGATGCTGGGGCTAAAAAGCTATTAAAACAACATTTAACTAATCAAACCTTGGCTGTACTTCCGTTAGAGCAAGCCGCCATTGATATTGATACCCAAGCCGATCTTAGCTGGTGGTTGGCCAACAAGGAGTAAGTGATGACGCAACAAACGCAAACACTTGAAGTGAACGGTAAAAGCTTCACCTTAGATGCAGATCCAAATATGCCAATTTTATGGGCGCTGCGAGATATTTTAGGCTTAACAGGCACCAAATATGGTTGCGGTGCAGGCCTTTGCGGCGCGTGTACCGTCCACATTGATGGTGCGCCAGTTCGCGGCTGCTTAACCAGCATAAAACAAGCGGCGGGTAAGTCAGTAACGACCATTGAAGGGCTTGAAGCCGATAAGCTAAAAGCCGCATGGGAGAAACATAACGTACCGCAATGCGGCTACTGCCAAGCAGGACAACTTATGTCAGCGGCTGCGTTACTTAACACCACAGCCAAACCGTCTGAAGCGCAAATTGATGATGCCATGTCGGGTAATATTTGCCGCTGTGGCACTTACCCTCGCATAAAAGCTGCAATTAATACCGCTGCTGAAAACAGTAAAGTGGAGGCATAACCATGACCACATTTACCGCAGTTGAAAACATTAGCCGTCGTAACGTGCTAAAACTGTTTGGCGCAGTGGGCGGAGGCTTAGCCTTAGGCGCATCTGGCTTAGCGTGGAGTCCCATGGCAATTGCTCAAGGGGCTATTGCTCAAGGGGATACCGCTCAAGGCAAGCAAGCGCAGCTGAACATCTTTATCGCCATTGGTGAAGACAATAAGGTGTATTTAACCTGTCACCGCTCTGAAATGGGGCAAGGTATTAGAACAGGTGTGCCACAAGTCTTAGCCGATGAGCTAGAAGCTGAGTGGGATCAAATCGTTGTGGTTCAAGGTTTGGCTGACGAGCAATATGGCAGTCAAAACACCGATGGCAGCCGCAGTATCCGTAAGCATTATCAAAAAATGCGTCAAATGGGCGCAACAGCAAGAAGCATGCTAGAGCAAGCAGCCGCTAACCAGTGGCAAGTGTCACCGACAGATGTGTATGCCAAAGCAGGTAAGATTCATCATAAAACTAATGGTAAAAGTCTGTCATTTGGCGAGCTTGCCATTGCAGCCTCAGCACTTACAACACCAGCACTTGATAGCGTGGCGTTAAAGCCAGCGTCGAAATTTACTCATATCGGAAAATCGCCCACCATCGTAGATATGGACGATATGCTTAACGGCAAAGCTGAATATGGTTTTGATGTAAAAGTAGCAGGTATGGTACACGCCTCAATTACTCGACCGCCAGTATTGGGCAGTGATGTAGCGACTTTAGATGATAGCGCTGCTCGCAAAGTGGCAGGGGTATTGGATGTGATTCAAATTCCGATATCAAAAGGCGCGCCGTTATTTCAGCCCCTTGGTGGTGTTGCCGTTATTGCAACTAATAGCTGGAGTGCGCTGCAAGGCCGTAAAGCACTAAAAATCACCTGGACAGACTCTGCAAACAGTCAATATGACTCGGATACCGATTTAGCAGCGCTTGTTAAACGCGTTGGTGAGTCAGGTACGGTTATTCGTCAATTGGGCGAATCAGTCAGTGATTGGAGTGACGATAATAGTTTATCAGCAGTTTATACCGTGCCGTATTTGACCCATGCCATGATGGAGCCGCCAGCGGCTGCTGCATCAGTGACTAAAGACGGCTGCGAAATTTGGGCATCAACTCAAACACCGCAAAGCACCCAGAAAAATGTTGCTGGGGTTTTAGGCTTAAAAGATGAGCAAGTGAAAGTGAATGTCACCTTGCTAGGTGGTGGTTTTGGTCGCAAGTCAAAACCTGACTTTAGCGCCGAGGCGGCGTGGTTATCACAAAAAATCGCTAAACCAGTCAAATTGTTATGGAGCCGCGAAGATGAAATTCAAAACGGTTACTACCATGCTATTAGTGCGCAGCATTACCAAGCTAAGTTAGATGGCAATAAAGCGCCAACGGCATTACTTGCCCGCACAGGTTTCCCATCGATTAGTTCAACCTTTGCCGAAGGCGTTGATATGCCATCAGCAGGGGAGTTAGACCTTGGCTTTTCTGATATGCCGTTTAATTTAAGCCAAATTCAGCTTGAATCAGTCAAAGCCACTGCCCATTCACGAATCGGTTGGATGCGCTCAGTGTGTAATATTCAGCATGGCTTTGGTGTCGGCAGCTTTGTCGATGAGCTTGCAGTAAATGCAGGTAAACCTTGTATTAGTATGTGGCGTGAGCTGCTGGGCAAACCGCGACATGAAAAGCTTGAAAACCAAGTGGTGAAATACGGTAACTATGGTGAAACCTTAGAGGATTTCCCTATTGATATCGGCCGCTATTTAAGTGTGATTGACGCAGTAGAAAAGGCCATGGCAAAACAGCCTAAAATCCAAGCCAATCAAGGTTGGGGCTTTGCAGTACATCGTAGCTTTGTCAGTTATGTTGCAGTAGCCACATTAGTTGAAATGGACGGCGATAAGTTGACTGTATTAAAAAGCATTGCGGCGATTGACGCAGGCACTGTGGTCAACCCAGATAGGGTACATTCGCAAACCGAAGGCGCCATCATATTCGGTTTAAGCTTGGCGATGATGGGCGAAATTAGTTATAAAGACGGTAAAGTCGAGCAATCTAATTTCCATAACTATCCACTGCTACGCATCGGCCAGTCACCTGAAATCGAAACCATTATTGTCGAGTCAGATGCAAAGCCTGCAGGAGTGGGTGAACCCAGCGTGCCACCCGTGGCACCGAGTTTAACCAATGCCATATTTGCAGCCTCAGGTAAACGTTATCGCGATTTACCACTGAGTAAAGTGCTGAAAATCTAGTTCCAACATTTAAAGTGATATCAATGCCCAAGCTAGGTTATAGCTTGGGCATTTTTTTATTAAATGAATAGGTGGGTATGAATAGTTGAGAATGAGTATCGAAATTGGTCATTTAAGTTACCTGCATATTGTTAGAATCTACTGCTTTTCAGTGTATTAATATAGTTTATTATCAAATACATATCCGTATCACATAAATGCAAACTTTGCTTCTCGTTATGTAAATAAGAAAATGCTCACTTTCTATTATTATTACGCGTTAAGTTTATGAAAATAAATGATATTTTTAAAATGGATGTTTACATAGCGACCCAAAATAATTCTCGGTTTTATCCACTATTTAGTCGATTGATTTAAATTTTGATGGCTGTTAAGTTATTAAAATTATTAATAAATTAAGCTGAAAAGTGATTATGTGTTGGTAAGTAGCCTACGGGTGTTTATCGGAATTCTCGCTAATAAGCTGTTATGTCACAAGGAAGTTTAATGTTCGACTCAACCATCCCAGAATTATTATCAATCGATCAAAAGAGGCTAAGTACTTACCTTCAGCTTTTAGAGCAAGATGAATCATTATTTAAAAGATTAGGTATAAGTATTGGTATTAACTTGGGCTTAATTAGTTTAAAAACTATTAATCCTGAAGGATTAGATGAAATAAACACGATCAGGAAATTAAAGCTCTTACACAAAAAGCTGAAAAAGTCAGATGCTCTGAATGAGATTAGAGCAACATCTTATGACGATATTTATGTTAACAATAAACATTTTTTTCTAGAAAAAAATATTAAAGCAAGAAAGTTTTTTGTCCCTGTGAATATCGAAGGGGCAAAAGACATAGATCATCTTATCGTATGGGTTTGCGAACCTGATGAAATTACACCATATGAGAACTTCGAAGAAAAAGGTTCGTACTTATTTCTTATTGAAAGCTTTTGGGAGGATGATAACTATCATGCAATGATCTCAGGTTGCTCCGCATTTCAATGGGTTGTAAAAAATGCTTTTGAGAAACCTGATAATGTTTGGCATAAACATTATCGCTCAGACGATAGAGACCCTATTAAATGTCTAATAGATCTAGGAGCTATTGATCAAGGTGAAAAAATTATATCTACACTTTATCGAAGAAGGTATATGTCGAACGAACAGATGTACAAGCTAAAAGGCATACAATATAGAGGGTATGATGTTGTTGGATACCCAGTTGCAATTTACAGTGAAAAAATGACATAAAAATGCACTTAAACGGAACTAAAACAGTTGGTTAGGTTTCGCTCCGCTACACATTGCAACCAACAATTTTAGTCCGCTTAATGCGGCGTTATCAGTACAGGATAATCAAGTGATTGAACGAAAGCGCGGTATTTATAATGGACGTAATAAGTCGTCTGCATACAAAGATCTAGTATGGACGGTAGCTACGTCATCAGATACCTCTTTAGATATTAAAGGGCAAACTAGATTAGCCTTAGATACAATTCAAGATAATCTTGTTGAGCTTGGTAGCGATAAAACTCGAATAGTATCTGCTCAAGTCTTTATTGCAGATATGAACTCTAAGCAGGCAATGGACTCTGTATGGTGTGATTGGTTTGGTGATAATCCTCAAGATTGGCCGTAAAGAGCCTGCTTGGGTGTAGATCTTGAAGGTGAAGTGTTAATTGAAATTACCGTTACCGCAGTCCGCTAAAGTACAGCTAGCAAGGCATATAAATAAACGCATTCAGGGATTGAGATTCTTTTACAGTGTAGATTATTTATTGGCGTTGTTTACCCGCCGAAATCACCAAGATAAAACATCATTCCATCGATGTTTAGAATAAGTAGCCCATAAGTGTTATCGTCAAAGGCCACCTGAGCGACATCTTAGGCAATGATAGATTCATGCTAGATTTATGATACTGAAAAGGATTTTTAAGCTATGGGCTATTCTTCAATTACAAATATTTCTTCTGTAGTAAAAATTCCTTTTGTAATAAAAATAAGCGCTATATTACTTAGTTTGTTTTTCTATACAGCCACAGTTTGGGCGACTCAAATACAACAAAACTTACTACTTGTTGAGTCAGAAGATGGTCAACTGCATTTGGATGTGATGATTCAGGCTTTGTCAGGTCGGATGATTATAGATACAGGCTCTTCAAGCTCTGTTTTAGACCGCAGGTATTTATCCAGTATTGATGATTATACTTCTTTGGATGTTGAAAAAGGCTATGGTTTTGGGTCTGAGCAAGCGATGATGGTCAGTGAGAAAATACAGCTATCAGGCTTTACCGTATCAGGGTATGAACTCTCTCGCGTTAATTTAAATACTCATAATTTGTCGGGTATTAATCGAAAGTATTTAGGCTTGCTGGGTTTTGACCTGCTGCAATTAATCGCTAAAGGGCTGCAATTTTCTGAGCTACAAACTCAATTATTGGCCCAATATACCCTTGATGAAACCAAGAATAACCTCAGTTTATTTTCATCAGGCTTTGGTATACCTTACGTTGTGGTTAATATTAACGAGCAGGAAGTGGGACTTATTTTAGATACAGGCTCACAATATTCGATAATTAACCGTAAGAATGCTGTCGACTTATCTATTTCTTCTGAACTTATTCCTAATGCCTATGGCCAAGATATTAATGGCAAACAGATCCCCATTAGCATGAGTGACTCTATCGCGGTCTCTAATGGTAAGGCTTCACTATTTGAAAACCGCTTTATTGTTACTGACCTCGATTCGGTTATTGTTAACGATAGCTTTAATCACCAGGTCATCGGGATTATCGGGCTCAATCAATTAAAATCATTAAATACTAAAATAGGTTTTGAATCTAATACGGTGACTTTTCAATAGGCGGGGCTTGTTACAAAACATCGGTATTTGGGGGTGAGGGAGTATCATTTAGCCAAGTGTCCAAGTGTCCAAGTGTCCAAGTGCTATGCGGCTATGTACTGCAACCATTACAGCAACCTGTACTGTAACCATTGCTACAACCAGTGTTGTTGCGATTAGCCCAACATGGGCTAGTTACTTCGTTAACTCAGAAACACCACTATAGCTGCGCTCAGCCTTAAGCAAGATATCTTGATATAAGTTGGTTTGTTTTAATTGCGAAATAGCCTCATTAACCAGAATAGCCGTTTCTGGATCGTGACAAGCAATATAGCGCGGGGCTTGGCCGAATAATTTGACCTTGGTGACTTCAACAGGTGATTTAATTTGGCTGTCAATTTGGCTGCGATAATAATCAAAAATTCGTTCTTCAAGAATAATAGCTTGAATACGTTCACGAAACAGCATTAACACTTGGTTTTTTTGATTAGCAACTTCAATATAATTGCTATGTGTTTTTGCTATTTTTAAAAATTCTTGGCCTAGATACTGACTCGCATTTTGAAAACCAACCAAGGAGACGTTTTTAAGATCTTGTACCGAATCGATGGCTAATTGGTTTTTACTCAGATAAAACACGCTATTTTGATAATCAATTAAGCTCTGGGTTAAAAATAGCCCTTCGCTATTAGCGGGGGAGTTGATTATACAATCGATTTTTTTGGTTTTAACCAATCGTAAAGCGCGCAGGTTAGAGGCAAAAGTGACTTGGCCTAATTTTACATGGCTTGTTGCTAACGCAGCTTGTAATAATTCGTATTGCAGCCCACGCTGCTCGTCAACAAAGAAGAAAGGTTTAATACTGCTGCTGGTGGTAAAATTGACTATTCTATCGTGGGAAGCTGAAACTGGCTTTTCGATGAGTAGAAAAATCAGGCAGATAGAGAAGCTGAATGGCATCAATTTACTTTTTGAATACTTGTAATATTTAATATGCTTCAACCTAGAAATCCTTTTAAAGTTGTCACTCAGCGTCCAGCTAATTGGATTACTCTTTCACACAAGGCAATAGAAATATTGAATACAAAGTAAGGCAGAGTAACTGATATTCAAGTCTAGCCTACAGATAAGCTAGCTTCTATACCTCTTTATTGGGAGCGAACCGTTTTTTGATTGTTCTAGAAAATATAAAACGCAGTAGTGATTTTGAGAGATGTTTAATTTAAGTTGTTGAAATATACAGTCTTCAATTTTAACGGCTGATTAGGGCTATTAGCTTTCTCGAAGCGAATAAAAAAGCTTAACGCATTCACGTTAAGCTTTTAAGTATTCATTTTGTGGCACTAATAAAGTTGCCAGAAAAATAAGCTAATCAGGACCAATTAGTCAGAAAAAGTGCTCCAAATTGGCGCATGATCAGATGGCTTTTCTATACCACGTAAATCGTAATCTACATCTGATTCAGTCAGACGTGGTAATAATGACTTAGTGACCATAACGACATCAATACGCAGGCCGCGGTTATCGACAAAGCCTTTACTGCGGTAATCGAACCACGAGTAACGTTCAGTGCGCTCTGGGTGCAGTTCACGGAAGCTATCGACCAAGCCCCAGTCTTTCAATCGCTGCAACCATTCGCGCTCTTCAGGTTGGAAGCTACATTTACCGGTTTTAAGCCAGCGTTTGGCGTTGACTTCACCAATGCCAATATCTAAATCAACAGGCGAGATATTTATGTCACCAATAATGGCAATGTCTTCATCCGGTGTGTGGTTGTCAGCAAGGTGCTGCATTAAGTCTTGATAAAACTTACGCTTGGCAGGGTACTTAGTTTCATGAGTGATATTTTCACCTTGTGGGAAATAACCATTCATGACGGTAATGACACGGCCATTATCTTGCTTGAACTTACCCATGATCATCCGGCGCTGCGCATCTTCTGCATCATCTTTAAAACCTTTGATGATTTCAATAGGCTCAGCTTTTGACAGCATAGCCACACCGTAGTGAGCTTTACCACCATGATAATGCACGTGGTAACCCATAGCTTCAACGTCTGCTACTGGAAATGCTTCGTCGTGAACCTTGGTTTCTTGTAGGCCGATGACGTCAGGTTGATGGCTATCGATTAACGCTTGTAATTGGTGCAAGCGAGCGCGAATACCATTGATGTTAAATGAGACAATTTTCATTAGACAAGTACTCGCTTGAATGGCTTAACAATTACGTGAGCATATACGCCAGCTTCAATGTATGGGTCGACATCAGCCCATGCTTGCGCTGCAGCTAATGAATCAAATTCAGCAACCACTAAAGAGCCAGTAAAACCCGCTTCAGCAGGGTTTTCACTATCAATCGCAGGATGTGGGCCAGCGACTAATAAACGACCTTCAGCGGCAAGTGCTTCAAGTCGAGCAATATGTGCAGGACGGGCACTCATGCGCTTTTCTAAGCTTTTTTCAACATCTTGTGACGAAATCATGTACCACATAGATAGGTTCCTTGAATTATTTTATTTGTTCCGATTCATCATGTTCCATATGTTTATACAGGTACATAACGGTAATAACAGTATTGACTAAGGTAAGAGCTGTTAAGCCAAACACTTTAAAGTTCACCCAGGTTTCTAATGGCAAGCTAAAGGCAACATAAATGTTAGCAATACCACATGCAACAAAGAAAGTGACCCAGTACCAAGTGACATGAGCCCATATCTTGTCAGGGCATTTCATTTCTTTGCCCAACATGCTTTTAAGAATAGGTTTGTTGATTAACTGACTTACTAGTAATGCGATAGCAAAGAAGGCGTAAACAATAGTGACTTTCCACTTGATGAAGGCATCATCGTGGAAGACCAAAGTTAACGTACCGAAAAATGACACCATAGCAAAAGTGATCAAGTGCATCTTTTCGACTTGCTTATATAAGATGTAAGTGACAATTAACTGCAATGCAGTGGCCGCAATAAGTGCGCCAGTGGCAGTGTAGATATCATAAAATTTGTAGATGGCAAAAAAGATTACCAAAGGGAGAAAATCAAGCAGTTGTTTCATTAGAAGCTATAGCCTAAAGGTGAGTTTAGCAGTCCATTTGCTAATAGGAATGATTGCGCCAAATTGTACCAGCAACGGTCAGTGATATGAAGATGATCAGCTTGAGATAAGATGAACTATGCTTAATGGCGGCTCATATACCAACAGTGCAATGCGACAAATAGAATAAACGATATTCTATATGGAATATTAGGTAATGGTATTATTCTTGTAAATTCTATTGTAGAGCAATATACATGACTCAAAACATTATAAAGCTGGCTCCACTAGCCCTTTTATTTTCATTACCTGTAAATGCGAGCGGTTTATTTTTACAAGAAGCTGTTTACGCAAACCAAGGTACTGCTGGTGCGGGTGATGGTGTTTATACTGAATCAGCTGCTGCGATGTGGGTCAATCCCGCCATTATGTCGTTTATGGGGGAGAATAAAACCACTGTAAATGGCCTAGCGTTTGATTTGGGAGTCGATTTTTATGATGTTGATGGCGTTTCTGGTGGTGGTAGCAATAACTATCTTGGTTCGGTAGCTGCCTTTCATGTTGTTCAATTAACGGATGATCTGCATTTTGGCGTAGGCCTTGGTACAGCAGGTGGTTCTGGCTTAGATTACAGTGCTAACTGGGCTGGGCAGTTACAATTAGAAGACATTAACCTTCTGACTCTGCAAGTCAATCCAGCCTTAAGTTATCGCATTAATGACCAATGGTCGGTAGGTGCGGGATTGCAAATAAACTACGCAGTACTTGACGGTAGGATGGCTAATACTGAAATTGAAAGCGCCTCTGACTGGACCATGGGCTATAACGCTGGTGTTGTTTATCAACCTAGCGAACAGTTAATGGTAGGCCTTAGTTATCGCTCAAAACTTGAGCATGATTTTCAAGGTAACCTCAATTCAGATATCCGCCTAGATAACCTGCAGCTGACAGATTTTTCAATGGACAGTAGCTTAGTTGCCCTGGTTGATTTGAGTGCTAGCTATCAAGTCACACCGCAGTTAGCGTTATTGACCACCATTCAGTGGCATCAATGGAGTGATTGGGATAGCAGCCCAATTACATTTAATGGTTCATTGTTGGGACAAGACCACAGCTTTGATCTATCACAAGACCGAGATTGGGATGATGTTTGGCATTATGGCGTAGGTTTAGATTATGCGATTAATAAAGATTGGAATCTAAAACTCGGTTTCTCTTATGAAACATCACCGCAAGATGATCCTTATTTACAAACCCCTGATATCCCAGTAGGTGTGCAAAAGCGCTACTCTGTTGGTGTGAGTACTCATATTGGCGATAGTAAGTTAGATGTTTTTTATGAGTATGCTGACTTAGGAAATGTTGAAATTCGTCAAGATGGGCTTATACCGGGTGTTGACCCAACAGGTAATCTATTGAATGGCTACTTTGATTCAAGCATTCACTTTGTTGGTGTTGCAGTAACGTTTTAATACGTCAGCCACTGCAATGATATAAATTTTATCCATATAAACATTCATCTGGATTAGATTTAAATTAGTACTTAACAAAAATGCCGCTCATTTTAAATGAGCGGCATTGTTACTATTAAGCCTAATAAGATGATTTAAATGCGTATTATGCTTTTTGAGTCGCAGCTTTCATATTACGGGTAAACTCGCCTAATTCACTTAACAAAGCTTTTTCGTCGTCTTTGTTTCGCTCGATAATTTTCACCACAGCAGAACCAGAAATAGCACCTGCAGCACCTGCGTTAATGGCTTCGCTTACTTGCTTAGGCTCAGCAATACCGAAACCTAATAACGGCGGCGGGGCATCAAACTCAGCCAGTTTGGCGAGCACTTCACCAATTGGCGCACCCGCTTTTGATTCTGTGCCAGTTACACCCGCACGAGATAGCAAATAGGTATAACCTTGGCCATGTTCACTGACCATTTTGATGGTGTCAGTATCAGCATTTGGCGGCGCAATAAAAATCGGCGCAACCCCATGTTTATGGGCGGCTTCACTAAATGGAGCCGACTCTTCAACTGGCACATCAGCAATCAGTACTGAATCAACGCCAGCTTGTTTGGCTTTTGCATAGAACTCATCAATACCATTAGCGAAAACCAAGTTAGCGTATAGCAATAAGCCAATGGGTGTATCAGGATATAACTCACGTACTTTAGTTAGTAGCGAGAAACAATCAGCCACAGTGGTGCCTGAATCTAATGCACGTAGATTCGCGCCTTGGATAACAGGGCCATCAGCAAGCGGGTCTGAAAATGGAAAGCCAAGTTCCAGGGCATCAGCGCCATTGTCCACTAAGGTTTTAATGATTTTTAACGAGATCCCAACCGTTGGGTCGCCAAGGGTCACGAACGGCACAAATGCGCCTTGCTGTTTTTGAGCCAATTGGTCAAAAGCTGCTTGATAACGATTAGTCATGATAAGTCCTTATTTCGCAGCTTCAGCAGAAGCTTTTTGTTCTAAAATGTCAGATACGGTGAAGATATCTTTATCGCCACGACCTGATAAGTTGACCACTAAAATGGTTTCTTTAGTTGCTTCTTTTGCTAATCGAACCGCGTAGGCAATAGCGTGGGCTGACTCTAGCGCTGGGATAATCCCTTCAGTGCGCGCAAGCAGCTGGAAACACTCCAAAGCTTCATCATCGGTTGCAGACTCGTAACGTGCGCGGCCTGTGGCATTTAAGTGTGCATGTTGTGGCCCAACAGATGGAAAATCTAGGCCCGCAGATACTGAATATGACTCTTCAATTTGACCGTCACTGTCTTGCATTAGTGGCGCTTTCATACCAAAGAAAATACCAGTTTTACCATGTTTAAGTGGTGCGCCGTGCATTGGGGTATCAATGCCTTTACCTGCAGGTTCAACGCCAATTAATTCAACGTCTTTTTCATCGATAAAGTCAGCGAACATGCCAATAGCATTTGAGCCACCACCAACACAGGCGATAACTGCATCAGGTAAACGACCTTCTTTTTCAAGAATTTGCTTTTTGGTTTCTTCACCAATCATGCGCTGGAATTCACGTACAATCGTTGGGAATGGATGTGGCCCTGCTGCAGTGCCAAGTAAGTAATGCGCTTTGTCATAACTTGCAGACCAGTCACGCATGGCTTCGTTACAAGCATCTTTAAGGGTTGCTGAACCCGATGTCACAGGGATAACCTCTGCGCCCATTAGTTTCATTCTGAATACGTTTGGTGATTGACGTTCAACATCTTTTGCGCCCATGTAAACCTTACATTTAAGGTCTAATAATGCACAAGCTAATGCCGTTGCTACGCCGTGTTGACCTGCGCCTGTTTCAGCAATGATTTCTTTTTTGCCCATACGTTTTGCTAATAGCGCCTGACCTAACACTTGGTTAGTTTTGTGCGCGCCGCCATGGAGTAAATCTTCACGTTTAAGATAGATTTTAACCATAGGGTTAGGGCTTAAGTTACGGGTTAAGGTTAATGCGGTAGGGCGACCTGCATAGTTCTTTAGTAAATCGGTAAATTCTTTTTGAAAGGCTTCATCTTCTTGGGCTTCAACAAACGCAGTTTCTAATTGCTTTAGTGCTGGCACAAGGATTTGCGGAACATACATGCCGCCATATTCGCCGAAATAAGGGTCAAGCTTAAGCTTTGTCATTGGATCTTTCCTTATCAATATTGTCTGAAATACCCATGTTGGCTATTTCTTAATTCTGTATAAAAGTCTGGTTTTAATAATGGGTAATGTACTAATTCTTTCTGATTGCAGTAAAAGCTTGAGCAACCTTTTGCGCATCTTTTATGCCGGGCTGTGACTCAACTCCTGAGTTAAGATCTAAGCCATAAAAACCTTGTTGGTTGGCATCAAATGCGTTTTCAGGTGTTAGCCCACCTGCAAGCATGCTGTTTTCTCGTTCTGCAGCTGTTATTGCAGAAGCATCGAGTAACGCTTGCCAGTTAAAGCTCTCACCTGTGCCGCCAAATCCGGTGCTATTTTTACTGTCGAATAAGTAACGATCGCAGCCTTGTGGTTTATCACCGACACAGTTTGTGCCGCTATCAACGCTGACCGCTTTCCAAATTTGGCAATCAAGGTTAGCGTCAGTGAGTAATTGTGTTAACTCGCTAATATCTTCACTGGTTTCGCTGCCGTGCAATTGCACTACAGACAAACCGACCGCTTTTACGGTTGCAACAATGTCAGCATTGGACTTGTTGACGAATACGCCGACAAAGTTCAAAGCAAGGTTGTTTTGTTTGCTTTTATTAACCAATTCAGCCGCTTGCTCAACACTCACGTTACGTGGTGATTTTGGGTGGAAGATTAATCCACCAAATACAGCACCTGCTTCAGCGACAGCGTTAATATCTTCAATGCGGGTTAAGCCACACACTTTGTTATTGCCAAAAATTAACTGACGACAAGCAAGGTCAATGTCCTCTTGTGCCATGATAGAGCTTCCAACGAGGTAACCATCTACCAGAGGATTTAAACGCTTAACCTGCTGGTTATTATAAATGCCAGATTCACTGATAATCACTCGGTCAGTGGGTATTTGCGGCGCTAACGCTTCTGTGGTGGCTAAATCGGTACTTAAGTCACGTAAGTTGCGGTTGTTAATACCCACAATGCGCGCATTAAGATCAATCGCGCGTTCAAGTTCTTCTTGGTTACTGACTTCGGTTAGCGCATCTAAATTGTATTTAGCGGCTTCGGTAGCCAACAATTTATATTGATCATCATCGAGTACTGAAAGCATTAACAATACGGCATCTGCGCCTTGGTGAGCGGCCAGTTTGATTTGGTATGGGTCAACAAAGAAGTCTTTACATAAGATTGGCTGACTAACACGTGCACGCACTAATGGAATGTAATCAATATCACCCTGAAAGAACTGCTCGTCGGTTAATACCGATATGCCCGATGCGTATTTACCGTAGATATCAGCAATCGCTTCAACATCAAATACCGGGCGGATTAACCCTTTTGATGGACTGGCTTTTTTACATTCAAAAATGTAACCGGCATTGGGGGCTTTGAGGGCATCAAATAAACTGCGGTCAGATATTTTAGGTTGTAAGCTCGCTTCTGGGTAACGCAATTTAAGCGAGGCAATATGAGCCACTTTGGTATCAACAATTTTGGTTAATACGTTCGATTCTTTAGCTGTATTATTGGTGACAGTTGCCATTATTTTGCATCCTCTTGTTGGCTTGCATCAGCCAATTTAGTCAACACGTCAAAAGCTTTACCACTGTTGATGGTTTCAAGCGCAAGTTTGGTGCCTTGCTGCACTGTGTCACACACACCGCTAACATAAAGGGCGCAACCTGCGTTAATGGCAACTGCATCGCGATGGGCAGGTTTGCCTTCACCTTTTAAAATGGCTTGAGTAATAAGGGCGTTATCACTGGGTTCGCCGCCTTCAAGGGCTGAAATGTCAGCAGGTTCTACCCCTAACTCTTGCGGGGTTAACTTATAAAAACGAATGTTGCCGTCGTTAAGCTCTGCCACTTGAGTTTCACCGTGTAGGGCGACTTCATCAAGTCCGCTGCCGTAAACCACCATGGCGCGTTTAACACCTAATGCGTTTAACACATTAACGATAGGCGCAATCAGCTTTGGCGAATACACACCTAGTAGCATAGCTTCAGGTTTTGCTGGGTTAATCAGCGGGCCTAAGATATTAAAAATAGTGCGGGTTTTAAGTGCTTGTCTTACAGGTACTGCGTGGCGAACGCCGGCATGATAATGCGGCGCAAATAAGAAACATAAACCAAAGTCTTCAATGCATTGGCTGGCGGCTTCTGGGCTCATATCAAGAGCAATACCACAATGAGATAATACATCAGATGCGCCTGATTTACTGGATACGCCGCGGTTACCGTGTTTAGCCACTTTTGCGCCTGCAGCAGCGGCAACAAAAGATGCAGTGGTTGAGATATTAATGGTGTTATGACCATCGCCGCCAGTACCGACAATATCAACCACGCCAGTGGCTAAGGATTGTGGGCTGCGTGGAAAAGGCTTAGCAGCTTGACGAAGCGCATCCGCAGCGCCTGTGATTTCCTCAATCGTTTCGCCGCGCATTTTTAGTGCAACTAACATACCTGCCATCGCCACAGGATCCATTTCGCCTGCAACAATCGCGCTAAATAATGTGGCGCTTTGAGCTCGGGTGAGCGCATTACCTTGATAAAGAGAGTCTAATAGAGGTTGTAATTGAGACATTATAATGCGCCTTTATTTGATTCAGATTGAGTTAGGTACGTCAGTGTTTGGGTTAATAGCGTGCTGCCAAGCGTGGTCAAAATTGACTCTGGATGAAACTGAAATCCTACCGCTTTATCTTGCGGGTGAATTACCGCCATTGGCATATCTTCAGTGGTAGCAATAACCTCTAAACACTCAGGTACACGAGTAGCCACTAGGCTGTGGTAACGGGCTACAGGAAGCGGAGAAGGTAAGTTAGCAAATACGCCTTCGCCATTATGAATCGTGGGGCTGGCTTTACCGTGCACCACAAAAGGAGCGCGTTCGACTTTACCGCCGTAATACTCAACCATAGCTTGATGACCTAAACAAATACCTAGCATAGGTACTTTGCCTGCCACTTTGCTTATTAATTCCATCATGCAACCCGCTTCGTGGGGGGCTCCTGGGCCTGGTGATAGGACTAATGCGGCTTGGCCTGTTTCTTCGATAAGTTTTTCAGCTAAATATTCTGCACTCACATCATTACGGTAAATGAGTACTTCAAAGCCTAAACTGCGGAATTGATCCACAAGGTTATAGGTGAATGAGTCAAAGTTATCTAGTAAATACAGTTTCATGTTATTGGTGCTCTGAGAAGTCGTCATTACAATCCACCTCCCATTTTGATGGCAGATATCACTGCTTGGGCTTTTTGGCGAGTTTCATCCGCTTCGGCTTGCGGATCTGAATCAAATACCACACCTGCGCCAGCTTGAATAAAGGCAACATCATTTTTAACGAAAGCAGAGCGGATAACGATACAGGTATCCATATCACCTAAACCGTTAAGGTAACCTACTGCGCCGCCGTAACTGCCGCGCCTTGCTTGTTCCGCTTGTCTGACTAATTGTGACGCTCGCACTTTGGGTGCGCCGACTAAGGTGCCCATATTCATACAAGCTTGGTAGGCATGGAGCGCATCTAAATCATCACGTAATTGTCCTGTCACGCGACTAACTAAATGCATCACGTGAGAATAACGGTCAACTTTTAATAACTCAGCCACTTTACGACTGCCACTTTGGCTAATGCGGGCAATATCATTACGGGCCAAATCAACCAGCATTAAATGCTCTGAAAGCTCTTTTTTATCTAGACGCAGTTCAAGTTCGATACGACTGTCTAAATCAAAATCAATGTCGCCATCAGCAGTCTTACCACGCTTGCGGGTACCTGCAATAGGATAAACCTCAACTTGATTGCTGGCAGCGTCGTATTTCAATGCACTTTCTGGTGAAGCGCCAAATAAGGTGAAATCTGGGCCGCGAAAGTAAAACATGTAAGGACTTGGATTAGTTAAACGCAGTGCTCTATAAGCACCGAGTGTATTTGGGCAAGGTAAGCTAAAGCTTCTTGAAGGCACAACTTGGAAAATATCACCGGCGACAATGTGCTCTTTTAAATCAACCACGGTTTGTTTAAACGTGGCATCACTAATATTAACTTGGGTTTCAGCGTCAACCGGCACAAGGTCCGCAACGGGGGCCAATGTTTGGCATTGTTGTTTCACTTTTGCTGCGTGCTTTGCCAGCGTATCTGCTAATAGTGGGTCTTGAGAGAATTGGTGAGTGATGATTTCAGCATCTTGCTGCTGGTGATCAATCAAAATTAAGGTTTCAGCGAGGTAAAATAGATAGTCAGGGCAGTCGTTATCAGCATTAGGCACAGCTGGTAGCGGCTCTACAGTATCGATTAAATCATAGGCTAACACGCCGCCTAAAAATAAATCTTCAAACGCATCTTGCTGATCTGTCTGAATGTACTGGATCAGCATTCTTAAACCATCTAATGGCGAGGTCGACTTTAAACGAGCATCTTCATCTTGTAACTCGCAGGCTTTAGCTAAGGTAATAATTAATTCATTATCTTGCTGTTGCTGCTGACTCGATTTAAAGAACTCACTGATAGGAGAAAGTAAGCTTGCGCCATTATCTGTTAATGCTGCGAATGTGAGTTGATACCCATCACATCGTACCATCATGGCTGCATGGGTGAGCACGATGCTTTTTAAATGATCTTTGGTGTCAATTTCAGCTGACTCAAGCAACATAGTATGCGGCGCATTCGCGGTAACATGCTGATAAAGGCTCAATGGATCAGCGTGATACGCTAATGATTGTTTTTGAGTGATTACATGGGCGAACTGATGTTCCATAATGCTTATTGCGCCTCTCTAATATGTTGATTTTTCATACTAAGGTCTCTATTTCTGATTCGGTTTGCGTTAGTTGTTTCGAAGAGTGCAAGCCGTAAATAGCAAGAAAGCCCACATCTCTGCGGGCTTTCTAGTAAAATCTTGTGTTATTTAAATAACCACAACGCTTCACACCACCCGTTAATTTGGGAAGTGCCACCACCAATTGATGTTACGTGCGTTAAAGTTAGTCATTTAAATTAAATCTCTTGAGTTTAGGTCTTATATCTAAAAGGTTAGCAAAATGCGTTTGGCTAACGTATGCCTTATAGAAGACCTTAGCTGGCCTTTAAAGTCAATTGAATATTTCTCAAATTTGGCATTTTTTTATCCACGATGGTAAAAGCTGCATCAATTTGCTGAAAATGTAGCAAATAATCGAGACTGGTTAAGCATTTCAACAAAGATTAAAGTACAATAACGTTATGATAACAGACACTCTCTTGGCCGATCTGCATAGCCATACGACCGCATCTGACGGCGTACTCACTCCATCTGAACTTGTTGAACGCGCGATTACAAAGGGCGTTGAAATGTTAGCGATAACCGATCACGACACTGTCGCCGGTTTAGCTGAAGCACATGAATTTAATCGCCAACACGCAACCCCATTGAAACTTATTGATGGTGTAGAAATATCTACTCGCTGGAATAATTTCGATATTCATATTGTGGGGCTAAATATGGATAAACAAGACCCAATTTTGCTCAATTTTTTGACTCGCCAGCGTGAGCTTCGAGAAGAACGTGCCCAAGAAATTGGGATACGCCTTGAAAAAGCGGGAATTGAAGGGGCTTACGAAGGTGCAAAACATTATGCTGATGGCGCAGCAATCAGTCGCGGACATTACGCGCGCTGGTTAGCTGAAAATGGCTACGCGAAAGATATGCCCAGTGTTTTTAAGCGCTATTTAGCTCGCGGTAAAACCGGTTATGTTCCCAATAATTGGGCTGACATGGCCAATGCTATTGAGATTATTCATCAATCTGGCGGCATTTCTGTTTTAGCACACCCTAGTGGCTACAAGTTGTCAGCGAAATGGCTTAAGCGTTTAGTGCGTGAATACAAAGAAGCAGGCGGCGATGCGATGGAAGTCGTATTAGGCCAACAAAGCATTGATGATCGCGCTAACTTAGTCGCTTTAAGCCATATGAACAACCTGATGGGTTCAATCGGCAGTGATTTTCACTTTCCGAGTAATTGGATTGAGTTAGGAAAAAATTTATTCCAGCCTGCTGGTATTCAGTGGGTTTGGCAATCAGAATCTTGGACGGAGCGCACATGAGCCAATTCTTCTACATACATGATGAAAACCCGCAGGCAAGATTAATAAGCCAGGCGGTAAACATATTAAAACAAGGTGGGGTTATTGTTTACCCGACTGACTCAGGTTACGCACTGGGCTGCATGATTGGCGAAAAAGATGCCATGACGCGCATGGCACGCATTCGTAAAATCGATAACGACAATAACTTCTCTTTAATGTGTCGTGATTTATCTGAGCTTGCGAACTTTGCCCGCGTAGATAACCAAGCTTATCGTTTACTTAAAAGCTGCACACCTGGGCCTTACACGTTTATTTTTAAGGCCAGTAAAGAAGTGCCGCGCAGATTACAGTGCGATAAAAAGAAAACCATTGGTATTCGTGTGCCTGATAACCTGATTGCTTTAGCACTATTAGAAGCATTAGAAGCGCCGATTATGTCCACCAGTTTGGTGATGCCAGACGAAGAGTTTGCAGAATCTGATCCTGAGCATATCCGCGATATACTAGAGCACAGTGTTGATGCGATTATTCACGGTGGTTACCTTGCTGAAAACCAAACGACAGTGATTGATATGTCTGATGGGGACATGGTTATTGTGCGTGAAGGCGCTGGTGATATCAGCTCATTTGAATAAGGCTTCTGATCAAATTACTGGGCATTTATTGAAGCTGTATAACTTTTGACCTGCAAGTTTGTGGGATAGTTGTTTCAACCCTAAGCAATAGTGCGTATAATCGCGCGTTCGGTAATTTCTAGCTATAATTTTGACGTAGTAGCCAGAAGAAAGGGTAAAGCGCTTTGGCATTCAATGGGTGTTAATGCTTGTTTTAACCTTCTGATATTCAGTCATTAATTTAAGGAATGAACAAATGCAGGGTATACAAAAAAGTTTACCCCTCGCGGTTGTTCGCGGCGAAGCCATTGATGCAATGCCGACGGATTTGTTTATTCCACCTGAAGCGCTTGAAGTGTTTTTAGAGACATTTGAAGGGCCGTTGGATTTATTATTATATTTAATTCGTAAGCAAAAACTTGATGTTGTTGACTTGCCGATTGAGAAAATTACTACTCAATATTTAGTTTATATTGATATTTTAACTGAAGCACGTATTGAGCTAGCTGCAGATTATTTAGTGATGGCAGCGACACTTGCGGAAATTAAGTCTCGGCTATTGTTACCGAAAATAGTCACCGCAGACGAAGAGGAAGAAGATCCTCGCGTCGTACTCATTCGTCAGTTAAAAGCCTATGAAGTGATCAAGCAGGCAGCGGCCGATATAGACGCTTTGCCAAGATTAGAGCGAGATGTTTATTTAGCACAGGCTAAAGCTGCGCCGAATATTAAGCCTGTGATCATGCCACCTGAAGTATCATTAGTTGATATCGCTCAGGCGTTTTCTGAGGTGTTAAAACGAATTGATGCTAACGAACATCATCATGTAAAACGTGAATTGTTATCAACTCGCGAACGTATGAGTCAGATCTTAGCCAAACTATCGACAGAACATTTTATTCCTTTTACTGACTTATTTGATGTGAGTGAAGGCAAAGCCGGTGTGGTAGTAAGCTTTTTAGCCTTGATGGAGTTAGTCAAAGAGCTGTTAGTCGATTTGGTTCAAAATGAGCCGTTAGCACCGATTTATGTCAAAGCGTTTTAATCCGCTTTCACAAGATACGAGAAAGGACATCATGCAAATAAATGACATTCAATTAAAGCAATTAATCGAAGCCAGTCTATTTGTAATGGGAAAACCGCTCAGTATCAAAATGATAAAAGATACCGTATTAGTTAAGTTTGATGTCTCACGGGTAAGAATTAAAGCTTGCTTGGATGAGTTGCAACAAGATTATCAAGAGCGAGGGGTACAACTGGTTGAAGTGGCCAGCGGTTATCGCTTTCAAACCCAAGAGCTGTTAAGTGAATTCTTACAACCTTTGTGGCAAGAAAAATCCCCTAAATATTCACGGGCGACGTTAGAAACCCTAGCGGTGATTGCATATCAGCAACCAGTAACGCGCGGTGATATTGAACATGTAAGAGGTGTGGCCGTCAGCAGCCACATAATAAAGAGTTTAGCTGATAGACATTGGGTAAAAACAGTAGGTCATAAAGAAGTGCCAGGGCGACCTGCACTCTATGCAACTACCACAGAGTTTTTATCCTATTTTGGCTTGAAAGCGTTAGCGGATTTACCGTCGCTGACGGATGAAGAGTCATTGCAGGCACTATTTGAGAAAGTTTCAATGGTGCCACAACAAACAGAAGAGTCGAACTAGATGAGCGAAAAATTGCAGAAAGTCTTGGCCCGTGCAGGCCATGGCTCCCGTCGTGAGATGGAGGCATGGATTGCTGCAGGCCGTATTAGTGTAGACGGAGAAATTGCCAGTTTAGGTGATCGCGTTGAAGCAGATGCCAAAATCCGCATTGATGGCCGTGCCATCGTGATCAAAACTGAAGAAGACATCATTTGTCGTGTATTGGCTTACCACAAGCCAGAGGGCGAAATTTGTAGTCGAAAAGATCCTGAAGGAAGAACTACCGTATTCGAACGTTTACCAAAAATTCGTGATTCACGTTGGGTAGCGGTAGGTCGTTTGGATATTAATACTTCAGGTTTATTACTATTTACATCAGACGGTGAGCTTGCAAACCGTTTAATGCATCCGTCAAATGAAGTTGACCGTGAATATGCGGTCCGTACATTTGGTGATGTATCAGAAGCAGCTGTGCAGCGTCTGCGTAAAGGCGTGACCTTAGAAGATGGCCCAGCTAACTTTGATAGCATTAAACCTGCGGGTGGCGAAGGCCTGAATAAGTGGTGGCATGTGACACTTAAAGAAGGACGTAACCGTGAGGTTCGTCGTTTATGGGAGTCGCAAGAAGTACAAGTCAGCCGTCTTATCCGTGTTCGTTACGGCATGGTTGAATTGCCAAAAGCGCTACCTCGTGGTGGTTGGACTGAGCTTGATATGGAGCAAGTAAACTACTTGCGTCAATTAGCTGGTTTAGAGCCAGAAACACGTACATTACTGGGTACCGATAAACACAGTGTTGCACGTGCTCAAGTTAAAGGCGCTAAAATTCGCCGCGCAGTACGTAAGCATAAAACTGCCGCTGCACGTCCTAAAACGACACGTCAACGCAGCTAAGTCCACATTGTTATATACAGTGTTAGTTATACAGTGTTAGTTATACAGTGTTAGTCATACAGTGATGACAATCGTCAGTTAAATAAAGGTCGCCTAGTGCGACCTTTTTTATTGCCCGTCATTTAGTGGGAATTACACATTTATCAGTGAGTTTCTTGAAACTGAGTATATCGCTAACTATATTTAATTTGATGATATTTTCATCACTTGCGTGTACTTACAGATAAGGGAGTATTTAATGAATAAGTTAATCGTCATATTGGTAGCTTGTCTTTTATATGGCTGTGCGTCAGCCCCAACATGGAAAGGGATGTCAGAGAGAGATATCGCTGAGTGGAAGGCTATTGGTTTCGATGCAGCTCAAGCACAAACTTGGAGTAAGAAAGGTTTTAACGCTGAGCAGTCTCAGCAGTGGAGTAAAGCTAGCTTTGATGTTGAGTCAGCTATGGATTGGTCTAAAGAAAAGTTTAACCCTGAAGAAGCGGCAACATGGAAACAAGCAGGTTTTAAATTAGATGATGCCATTGATGATCGTGCTAAAGGCCTTACGCCAGTTAAAATGGATAAATAGGTGTATTTTTCAGCATTAGGACCCCAATTGATGCTCAAATAGCCAAATGAACAAATTTATTCAATTTCTACTTTACAGCAGCGAGGGAGATAGCTATTATCTCGCTCGTTCGGAGAGATGGCAGAGTGGTCGAATGCACCGGTCTTGAAAACCGGCATGGGTTTGTAGCCCATCTAGGGTTCAAATCCCTATCTCTCCGCCATATTTATCGAAAGAGCCCGTTATTGAAAAATAGCGGGCTTTTTTGTGTCTGAATTTTGGAACATTGCAAATTGGTTTGTAGCGCAATCCATTTAGGGTTTAAATCCCTATCTCTCCGCCATATTTAGAAAAGCCCGCTAATTTATTAGCGGGCTTTTTGCTATCTAGAATTTAATAAATAAAACAACATAGGTTTGTAGCGCATCAATGTAGGATGATATAAATTAATAACTTGAATGGTCGACTTTATCGGTCAAGCCCTTCACTAATCGTTAGGCGTCTAATCTAGTACGGAGGAATTGCATCATTATGGATTACACCTTGCGTAAAGCGAAAGACAGCGACTTAGATTATTTATTGCAATTACGCCGTCTAACTATGGATGATTATTTATCACAGGATGGTGTTGATATTAGTGATGAGGAACATGTCTTTCGTATCAAGTTCAATTTTGCAGATGCCAAGATTATACTTGTAAATGGAGTTGAGGCGGGTTTGTTTAAGGCAAGCTACACTGCGAGCAATTCCCAGTGGTATATCTATCAAGTTCAGATACATCCTAGTTACCAAGGCTTTGGTATTGGGCGTAAATTAATATTTAATTTGTGTCAGCAAGCACTAAGAGATAATTTATCTGTAGGTTTAAGTGTCTTAAAAAGTAATCCTGCAAAAAGCCTCTATGAAAGGCTAGGTTTTACTGTTACAGATTCGAATAACAGCGAGTTTGAAATGGCATACAATACCTAACAAATCCCTAAATCAAGGGACGTAAAACAGCAGGCTTGAGCCCCTTCGCCGCTAATTTTAGCCAACTATTTTACGCCGGTTAGGCAAGTGTGAGGCTATATAATTTCTACAAAATTGCCGAGGTTAATTCCTATCTACAAATAGAATTGGTTATTTTTGGAACTATAAATTATATAGCCACCCATTCTTAGTGCTATTTTGACAAAAACAAAATCAACACTTTAAAAGTTAATGTCAGCATTATTGTTCAAGATAAATACACATGCGCATTTTTATGGCTGGTATATTGATGTTTTTTTGAGTAATGTAATTAAATTCAATTATTTAGTGTTACATATTTTCACAGGCCTGAAGTGATAAATGCACATGGCACTATACAGCTGTTGAACTAAGCCGCTGCGCGGAGCCAAATGAGGACTTAATCGAGTATATTATCCTCATTGAATTAGCTAGAATTAAAAAGATGTGATGGAACACAACAATGATAAGGAAATTTCAATGAAAAAAGTACATACCAAGCCATATCATCAATTCAAAACAGCTCTACAGCCCAGAGCCAGTATCAAAAAAAGCAAATTTCTTTAGCATAAAGCATACCAAATTAACCTAGACTGGCATCGGCCAAGTCCAACAAGCGATTTATGCCCTGCAAACAGCGCAACGCATAAATACTAAAACGTTAGGTGCAAGGTCGATATGAAATATTCTCCGATAAATATTAAAAATAAACTTTCGAAATTTGATGAGTTATGGTCTCCAAGAGTCATTGCTGAAATGAATGATTATCAATTTAAATTAGCTAAAGGTGAGGGCGAGTTTGTATGGCATTCGCACGACGATACCGACGAAGTTTTTATTGTTATTGATGGCACTTTAGAAATTGAATTTAGAGATGGTAAAGTTCTTCTTACAAACGGTGAAATGTTCGTAATACCAAAAGGTGTTGAGCATAAACCATTTGCTAAGGGACTTTGTCAGGTTTTACTTGTTGAGCCCCAAGGTGTCACAAACACTGGAGAGGCAGGTGGCGAGTTAACTGCTGATAACGACATCTGGGTTTAATTAAAGCTAACAAGACATTCAATTGTACTTAAAACAGTTGGCTTTTCGTTCATGCCTCACTTAATTTTAGCCAACAATTTAATCGAGTTCAGAGTATGAAAGTAGTTCCAGCAGAAAAAGAAGATTTAGAGTTATTCTTTTCGTATCTTGAGAATCAGATCTCAGAAAATGGTTGTAGAGAAAATCCACTTTTTCAGCCTATATCAAAATATGAAAATGAGCTTTCAAAAACCAGTAGAGAAAAGTTCAAAAAAGGCTTTGATGTGAGTTTTGGTGAGTCTGGTTGGAGAAAACTCTGGCTTGCAAAAGGTCAAGACGGTTCAATTAAAGGTCATATTGATCTGCGTAATCATAGTGATGAAAACATAACGCATAGAGTTTTACTCGGTATGGGTGTTGATAGCACTTGCCGTAAGCAGGGAGTTGGCAAAAAACTGATTGATACAGTGGTTGCTTTTTGTCATGAGGCTCCAGCTATTGACTGGCTTGATTTGTGTGTGCTTTCTGAAAATACTCCTGCTAAAAACCTTTATTTAAAATTAGGCTTTACCGTTGTTGGCGAGTTCCAAGATCAATACAGAATTGATGGTCAATCGATCTCAGAAACAGCAATGGTAAAGGGTGTAAAAAATTAGGCAGAACAAACAATTCCGACTGACGCCTACGGTGCAGCTGAATTGAGCGTTATATGCACGGAGAAGCATGAGTAATCTGCATCGAAGCGAATTTTTGAACGAGGTTAAAAAATTCTTTCCTGAAGTTACAGATAAATTCAACCAGCAAGATGGTTTACTTTCTTTTGAGGTAGATGTCTTTGTTCAATTTACGCAGAACCAGATTGACTCAAGCTCACTGGAACAGACGAAATTAGCACTTATCCTTTTAGATAAGTATTACCAAAATGGTAATAAAGCACTACATGAGTTAATAAGAAATGCGGTTTGCGAAGACTTAAATTTTTCAGATACCAATAACACTAAACGAGCATGGGCATATAGTTTTCTTTCTGCACAATTAAAAACAGAGAGGAATTCTTGGCTAAAGTTTATGGGGTATAGTGGTGTTTAAGTGCATATTATGCCAAAGAGAACCTAATTAGATGCCTGAAGCAGATTTGTCGAGAATCAAGACATTTGTAACATCAAAAGACCTCAGTGAGTGGCTCGCTGAGCATCATGCAACTGAAAGTGAATTATGGGTAAAAATATTCAAGAAAAATTCTGGAACCCAGAGTGTTACTTGGAATGATGTAGTGATAGAGGTTTTATGCTATGGCTGGATTGATGGCATAAAAAAGTCAATTGATGAGCAAGCTTATCTGCAGCGCATAACTCCTAGGACGGTACGAAGCAACTGGTCTAAAAGGAACACAGAACATGTTGACCGTTTAATAAGCGAAAACCGAATGAAAGAAGCTGGGTTTGTGCATGTTCATGCAGCGAAAGCGGATGGTCGTTGGGAGAATGCCTATACAGTGAGTAAAATGGAAGTCCCAGCAGATTTCTTAACTGCTGTGGAAAATCAGCCTAAGGCAAAATTGTTTTTTGAAAAGCTCAATAAGTCGAGTCGCTATGTTATCGCTTACGGCTTAACAAGTGCGAAGAAACCAGAGACTAGACAAAGGCGGTTTAAAAAATTCATGGACATGCTTGTTAAAGAAGAAAAGCCGACTTAACTCCGTATAAGCCTAAAAGCATGGAAAGGTCGTTTAACTTAGCTGAAACTGTGGCTTAAGGTGCGATTTACTCCACATGTTAACCCGCTGCTTTAGTTGGCTTATTGCGGCATTAGGAGATTTGTGATGATTTCATATCAATCAACAGCCGATCTTTATGCATCGGCAGATATTACATTTAAAAACATGCGTTCATACTATGAACACCATTCTGTAAATTGGGAACAGTCTACGATACATGAGCAAATTGTTGACCTAGAAAACTGGGACATTCTTTTCAACGGATCGGTGGTGGGTGCAATTCGTTTAGCCTTTGATACTGATGGCTGCTATATCCGAGATCTACAGGTTAGTGAAACATTTCAAAATAAAGGTATTGGCGCAGCTGCCCTGGCAGAGTGTGAACGGTTAGCAATCAAAGCTGGTGTAAATCAACTTAGGTTACGAGTTCTTAAAATTAGTCCTGCATATCATCTATACATTAGGAATAACTTTGAGGTCAATAAAGAAGAAGATAGGTTCTTTTACATGTCGAGAAAAATCTCTTAGTTAATAAGGACTGGCCGCGCGGATTTGTGTGCTTATCCCAAGTGTTGAACGGGGTTAATTGACTATTACAAACCCTCTATACTCCTTCTGGTTTTTCTCTTTACTCCCTTTATATTGAACTGTTGTCATCTTTTGGCTCGGGGATATTTAATTTCAAATTTCCCCGCTTTATAAGCTATTTATAAACGGTATTGACCACTACAAACATTGATTTTATCACTTAGCTTTGGCAACGTAAGAGGCTTATCCGTCTGCGGTCTTTGAGGTTAATTGTTTTTTTGATCGCTGCCGTTGAGTTTCTCTTATATAAATGAGTGAAAGCATGCCCAAATCAAGGTTAGTGTTAGCAAGTGCTGAAGATGCGTTACAGTTAAAGAATTTAGCTGTAGATGCTTTTCAAGCCGATTTTGAACAATATGGCAGTTTCCCTCCGCATATTGAGTCAACAGCGTGGCATTTACAAAGTGTGGAAGCGGGGCATTACTACCTGATTAAATATGGTGATGAAGTTGCTGGTGGCATTCTTGCTGTGATTAAAAACCATCAAGAAATTGAAATAAAATACTTCTTTATTACGCCAGATTTTCAAGATAAGCGCATTGGTTCTCAAGTGGTTAAACAACTTGAGAGTCACTACCCAAGAGTGACTTGTTGGTCACTGGTTACTCCCTTTAAAGCATTTCGAAATCACCATTTCTATGAAAAACTCGGCTATGTCAAAGTGGGTGAAGTGCAGCCTGATATTAATGAGCCTTTTTGGTTGTTTGAATATCAGAAGACTATGTAATTGGAGTTTGGCTGTAAATCAAAAATGAATATGACCTGATGAGTTGCGATTTGAACTTTAATTCAGTAGGTTACATGTTTAATTAGTGATTGCTTATGTGTTAAGTGTATTTACCAATGTATTAAGTATTAAGTATTAAGTATTAAGTATTAAGTATTAAGTATTAAGTATTAAGTCGCTAGTTGAGTCACTAGTGCAATCATTTGTGAATAACGTAAAAGGAAGTGTTATGAAAACAAGGATTTCAACCCGAGTCTTATTAGGCTTTTTATCAGTAATAATATTGATGCCATTGTCTACTATCGCAGATGAAGTGAAGCAAAAATCTGATTTTGATTACGCTGCATTTACCCAAGTTTACTTTGAGGCTTGGAAGGGGACACAACAGCCAAATGCTACCGCGCAAGACTTAGAAAACTACTTATCGCTATTAACCGATGATATTGGTTATCAACATTTACCGTGGAGTGATGATGATAGCCGTCAGCCAGATGGCAAAGCTGCACTTCGCAAAGGAATGACCTATTACCTTGCGTCACACGATGAGTATTCCGCCACACTGACTAACTCAGCTTTTGGTCACAATGTCATTATGATTGAGTTTGATACCGTTGCTAAAGGAACACATCCAGATAATGGCAAAGTATTTCAGCACGATAATTCATCGTTCGAAGTGCTTGAAATTGAAAACGGAAAAGTGTCTGTGATTAGACATTACAGCCAATAATAAATCATAGAAGTTGTTGGTTAGCTGATTAAAGTTTGTTGGTTACCTGATTAAAGGTATTGTATGAAATTAAGGGGAATGCAATGACATCGGGCATTACAGAATTATCACAACTTCTGGCAGACATGTCGCCAGAGTTACAAGCTGGCGAGTTTGTGTTTTGCAGTGTGAATGGACAAATTGCAGATTATGCACATTTAGAACCGCTTTGCTGTTTTAAAGAACAAGAAGGCTTAACGTTAGTATTAACTGTAGAAGCTGCTATTCAGGGCTATCTGGCATTTGACGTTCGGTTTAAACAAATTACGTTAAGCGTACATTCGAGCCTTGAGGCCGTGGGCTTAACAGCAGCAATTTCTCACAAGTTAACGGATTATGGCATTAGCGCTAATGTCATCGCGGCTTACTATCATGACCATATATTTGTACCAGCTGATAAAGCGTCATTAGCCATGCAAGCATTAAAAGAGTTTGCTGCTTAATTTTTCTGCTTAGTAAAGAGCATCCCTGATTAGTCATCACCTTTCTTAACATAGCTATTGATTCATTTCGCAACTAGCGAAACATATTAGCCCAATTGACAATGAATATAACTGGCTAATTTTATAGTTATATTTGAGTTCTACATCGAAATAATTCTATACTGCATTAACAGTAACAACTCACCAATTTGTTGTTAACATTTTGATGAGCTAGTCACGTTATTTAGCTGCGTTCAATGCATGGATTCAAGGGAAGGTTATGACTGATAAGAATAAAGAAGTTTCTTCAACTGAGGTGGCTGTTAAGGCAGAAGAAGCTCAGCCTCAAGTCGACAATGCTCCCGAGGCCGATACGCCTGCTGAAAAAGCCAAAAATCAAAAAATTAGAAAAGTGACTAACATGATCCTTCTTGTGGTTGCTTTTTTGTTTGTGTTTCATCTTTTTGCAGACCGTTATATTCCTTCAACCGATTTAGGACGTATGCGTGGCTATGTGGTACCGATTACGCCGCAAGTTTCAGGTGAAGTGATTGAAATTCTGACAACGCCAAATACCCTCATTTTAGAAGGAGAAGTCCTCGCACGGATTAACCCAAGGGATTACGAAATTGCACTTTATACCGCTGAGCAAAATGTAACTCAAGCTGGGCAAAATATGGGGGCGTTAACGGCTAATGTGACAGCCGCAAAAGCCAAGGTTGCCAATGCTGAGGCCAACCTAACAAATGCGAAAGTTCAGTCCAAACGTATTTTTACCATGGTTGAACAAAATGTTATGTCAAAAGCGGATGCCGATAATGCCCGAGCTGAATTAGCTAGCGCAGAGGCAGGCGTTGCTGCAGCAAATGCTGACCTTGCTAAAGCAGAAGAACGTTTAGGTTCAGAAGGTGAAAATAATACCGCAGTCAAATCAGCGTTACTGGCACTTGAGCAAGCAGAACTTAACCTTGCACGGACAGAAATCAAAGCGCCAACTAATGGCGTAGCTTCCAATTTTCGTTTAAAAGAAGGGTTTTATGCCAGTGCTGGTCAACCTGTGATGACCTTTATATCTTCAGAAGATGTGTGGATTGAAGCCAACTTTAGAGAAAACAGTCTAGGTAACATGAAAACAGGCGACAAAGTTGAGTTTGCACTCGACTATGCGCCAGGAAAAATATTTAGCGGTAAAGTGGCATATATTGACTATGGTGTTGATTGGGGCCAGAACGAACAAACAGGTAAACTTGCACAAACTACAGGGCAAACAGGCTGGTTAAGACAATCACAACGTTTTCCTGTGACCATTGTATTTGATGAAGATGAAGCCAAAGGGCTACGTCGTGTTGGTGGTCAAGTTGATGTAATGGTATATACCCAAGAAAGCTCAATGATGAATTTATTTGGCAAATTTTGGATCCGTCTAGTCAGTTGGTTCTCTTATGTCAGATAGTACAGCAGCTACAATTGATCCTGTCCTAGAAGAAGCGATTTTTACACGTCGAGTGCTTCGCTTCACTCTGGGTATCGGTTTAGCTGTGACTATTTCAGCGATATTTGCTTGGCAACTGGCTTTTATTGTTCCCGTGCTTGTGGCTAAGTTTTTAGTGGATAGAACCGAGCCTACGGTACAAACAGTCTATGAATTATTAATATCAATGGTGGTCACGATTGCCATTGCTTGGTTGGTCAGTTTTGGGCCGGTGCAGTATCCATTAGTCTTGCTACCTTTATTAGCGTTATTGATGCTGTGGGCTTACTACTTATTTTCTGATCCTAAGTGGAATTTCTTTGCCACTATTTTGATTGTTTCAACTTTGGTTTTACCTTACTTAGGTATATTGCACCCAGGTGCAGCGATTGTTGTTGGAGTCGGGTTGAGTTTTTCTGGTGTAGTGTCGGTATTGATTTTTACTCTGCTGCATATTTTATTACCTGATTTATCTCCCAATCGTGAAACGCATATTGCCGCAGGTTTGACCAATGACCAACGCCTTTATGAGTCTGTTAGGGCGTTAATCATCGCATTTCCAGTTATCACCTTTTTCTATTTTTTTGAAATCACAGGTGCACTGTTAACGATGATTTTTATTGCGATTTTATCGTTGCAATCAGCTGGAAGTAAAAGTGTAAAAGTCAGCCTATTTTTATTGATAACTAATGGCATTGGCGGTGCATTGGCAGTGGTGTTTTATAACTTGCTTGTTATCGTGCCTGAGTTAGTTTTTTATGTTGGCTTAGCGATGATATGCGCACTTTTTTTCAGTCAAAAAATATATTCCGACCCCGCTAAAGCGCCTATCTTTGCCGGTATATTTTCTGCGTTGCTTGTGGTCGTTGGTTCGACTGCATCCTCCACCGATGCGGATGTTGCGACAAACTTTTATATTCGTATAGCGCAATTGTTTATGGTGGGAGTTTATATGGTTGTTGCATCTTTCTTTTTAGAAACTCGTAATTGGAAGTTTTTGACTAAAAGAAGCGCTGTATAAGTAAATAAATATGGAAATAAGGAAGCTTAACCTTGTTGTAAACGCAGCTAAGTGAGAGGTCATAAAAGTGCAGTCAAAACGTCATGCTAAAAAGCTTACCTCTTCAACAGGCGTTATGAGCTCAAACAAAGTTGAGACTTCAATCGCTGCTGTCGATGCGGGATTAGAAGGCGCTTTTATTCCGCTATTAAGAGCTGAGTATATTGCGCCCTTTGTCGCTAGACTTAAAGACTTTGATAACAATGTCTATCCACTCATTGAGCAAGCTGGTTTACCTGCTAGTTTATTAACTTCTAATCATGATTATGTTTCTGAACAAGCTGTACTCAATTTACTTAAATTAATCTCTGCTAAACTTGGCAGTAAGCGCTTTTCTGAGTGGTTATTTCAAGTCGCTCGCACTATTTTTGTTCCTCAGCACTTAGCTAAGATCACGCTGAATGGCACTGTTAAACAAGCTATTGTCGATTTTACCCATGTGGTTAATTTAGAGTCAAAGCAAACCAATGTTCATCTTAAAACAGGCTTGGGTAAAGTCTGGTTTGTTAGGCATCGCTTAAAAAATGATCCTATTGAAAGTAGTGTGGCTGAGCAATTTGCGCTTACCATGATGGTGGAGCTTGTACGTTCACTCACTCAGGCTCAATGGCAACCTGCTGATATTGCTTTGCAGTCAGCAACTGAAGTCGATTACCTCAACGTCCTTAAACTTAATCAGCCACAGGTGTTTTATGGTAGGCAAGTTACCGCATTGAGCATTTCTGACTCGGTACTTGCTGGAAAAGTGAAACTGAAAAATGGCTGGCAACAGGTGATGAGCCCGGTTGTTGAAGGCCCTAAAGGTTTTGTTGAAAGCCTGCAATTTGCTTTATTGCCTTATTTGTCTTTGGGGCGCATTCCCGTTACAACGGCTGCCGATTTACTTGGGCTCAGTGTCCGCACACTTCAAAGAAGATTAAGCGAAGAAGGAATGAGTTACAGGCAAATGGTAGATGGCATCTGTTTTAAACAGGCAAAAGAAATGCTGTCTGATGGTGCCATTTCAGTGACTCAAATCTCTGCGACATTAGGTTATTCTGATGTCGCTCACTTCTCAAGGGCATTTAAGCGAATGTCTGGGCACTCTCCTAGAGTGTTTCGTCAAAACATCTCAATAGATCAATAGCGATCTAAGGCGCCTTATTTAAACGCTTTAATTAAGTGGATTAACTCATCGTTTTATATCGTAAAAATACACATATGCAGATTTTAATGTTCTTTTATTAAACTACTGATGGATAATGAAATGTTTTTGTGTTGTTGCGGATGTTTTATTGCCTCAGTTGCGCTATATTTTTAATCAGAATTGTTTCGAAATTACTTTTGTTTAAATAGCTTAGCAACGCAGTGCTGACATCTTGAGTTGTTAAATTTACTTTTAAATGGAATGACACTAAACCAGGGATAGACATATATGAGTGATAAACCAATTTCGACCTCTGCAGAGTTTACTCATGCAGCTGTAGATGCCGCGATAAAAATTGTACTAATTTTTATCATGGTGGTGTGGTGTTTTAAAATTGTTCAGCCTTTTATTATGCCTATTCTGTGGGGCGGTATTATTGCGATTGCCTTATATCCAGTCGTTAAGCTTATTAGCCGCAAGCTTAAACTGACAGTGGTTAAGTCTAGTTTATTAATCACGCTGCTATGTTTAGCTTCTTTAATTGCACCCACTGTACTGTTTTCTGGCGCAATAGTGTCAAGTACACAAGATTTTGTCGCTGAAGTGCATGATGGCACTTTGGAGATCCCAGCGCCAAAAGAGTCTGTCGCAGACTTACCGTTAATCGGTGACAAGTTATATAACTTTTGGTCTTCTGCCAATTCAGATATTGAGATGCTGGTAAAAACCTATGCTGACGAGATAAAAGCTTTTTCAACCAAGGCCGCGGGTGCTTTTGGTAGCTTTGGCATGACCGTATTACAGTTTTTAATATCCATTATTATTGCTGGCGTATTTATGGGCAAAGCTGAAGGCTCAAATCAAATGTTCCACAAAGTGTCAGTGCGCCTTGCTGGAGAACACGGCGAAGAGTTTTCAGCTCTTGCTGTTGCGACAGTCAGAAGTGTGGTGCAAGGGGTCATTGGTGTTGCCTTTATTCAATCTATTCTCGCGGGAGTGGGCTTAGGGCTAGCAGGTGTCCCTGGTACTGGGATCTGGATGCTTATGGTACTTATTTTAGCCATTATTCAATTGCCGCCAATTTTAATTTTAGGTCCTATCATTGCTTATGTATTCAGTGTTGAGTCTTCAACAACGGCAATTCTGTTTATGATTTGGAGTATTCTTGTGAGCGCAAGTGATGCCTTCTTGAAACCTATGCTCATGGGGCGTGGTGTTGATATTCCAATGTTAGTCATCTTATTAGGTGCCATTGGCGGAATGATTTTGTCAGGGATTGTTGGCTTGTTTGTTGGTGCTGTTGTACTGGCATTGAGTTACAAGTTATTTACTGCATGGTTAGTGGTCGAAACTGCCGAAGTGGATACTGAAGCATTACTTCCAGAAATTGAAAAAACCGAAGGATAATAGTTGATGGGTACCCCTATGTCGCAAGAAGACAACTTTAGTTATTTACTGGGGTCTTTAGTTTTAGTGTTATTAAGTGCGGCACTAGTCGAGCAGTTTTTTGATTCGGGGCAAATGATCGTTGTTGCTACAACGGTAATGAGTTTATCCATTTCAGTTATTGGCTTAGGCGCCAACAAAAAATGGATACGCTCAACTTTTGGCTTAATGATAACAACCTTATTATTTGCCAGCATTGGTTCAGTTTTTGAATTATTAAACCTCGATATTCTTGGTTTACTCACCATATTATCTTTCTTAATTGCAGCAACTTGGCGCGCGGCCAAACAAGTTATTTTTAGCGGCAAAATTTCATCAAACCAAATTATTGGCTCTATCTGTATATTTTTACTTTTAGGGCTTATTTGGGCATTTATTTACCTACTGATTATTGAAATATTTGGTGTCGCCTTTAATGGCGTAGAAGTGAAAAAGTGGACTGATAATTTATCTTTGGTGATTTATTACAGCTATATCACGCTTTCTACCGTGGGGTATGGAGAGATAACCCCTGCAATACCAATAGCCCGTTTTTTTGCATTCTTTGAAGCCATATTTGGCCAGTTCTATATGGCGATTATTGTTGCAAGTTTAGTGGGTGCCAAAATGTCTCAGAATGAAAAAGAATAATAAGTGACTCAAACTTTACCTTTCGTTGAGTAAAGTGATTGAATCTGCTTAGAAGAGGTCACATGGAGTTATCAAAGAAAAATGTGTTAATTGTTGATGATATGGATGCCATCCGAAAAATCAGCTCCGATCAGCTCAAACGTTTTGGTATTGGTCATGTTTATCAAGCAGAGAATGGTGCCAAGGCACTAAAAATACTGCAAAACTATCATATCGACCTGATCATTTCTGATTGGAATATGCCGGTGATGACAGGTATCGAATTGCTCTGTGAAGTAAGGCAGACTCCTAAGTGGCAACACCTGCCTTTTTTAATGATAACGGCCGAAGCTGCAAGAGAAAGGGTTAGCGCCGCCATTAGTAAAGGGGTTACTGATCTTGTGATTAAACCTTTTACTACTGCTACCTTGCAGCAAAGAGTGTTGCAATGCTTACAAGGTCAAATCAGTAATAAAGTTTCTTCAATTACTGCAAAAGAGTTAGTTGCTAATCCGCTAGACAGCTTACAACAAGATGAGCATCTACAAGACATCTCACCGACAAATAAAATCAAAAAGTCTTCAGTGTTGGTGGTGGACGATACCACTGAAAACCTCACTTTAATTGGCGGCCTACTAAAAGATGACTATCAAGTTAAACTGGCAAAAAATGGTCAAAAAGCCATTGAGATTGCTCAATCTGATAATCCGCCTGATTTAATTTTACTAGATATTATGATGCCAGAGATGGACGGCTTCGAAGTATTAAAACGGCTTCGTGAGCACCCTCAATCCACCCATACTCCTGTTATCTTTGTAACAGCACTGACAGAAGATAAGTATCAAGTGCAAGGACTTGATGGTGGCGCTGTAGATTTTATTAGTAAGCCGATACAACCAGAGTTATTAAGATTGAGGGTTAGAAACCTCATGGCTTATGTGCAGATGCATAAGAATCTGCAATCCGACTTTGACAATATGGTGGCCACCGAAAAGTTGAAACAAGAGGTTCAACAGGTGTTACAGCATGATTTAAAAGGTCCAATAGCTGGATTGATGGCACTGATAGAGCAAATCAAACATGACCCCCATATTTCTAAAAGCAACCATGAAAATGCTGATATTGCTGAAGACATGTCATTTCAATTACTGAATATGATCAATATGTCTAGTGAGCTTTACAAGATTGAAACCGGTCGATTTAACTTGCAGGCAAAGCCATTTTCAATCATCAACTTGCTGCAAAAAATGATTGCAGTGTTGAAGAAAACCTTCCAAGTAAAACATCTACTGATATACCTAGATTGCGAAGAAAATGGTGATGAAGATTATCAAGTGATGGGGGATGAGAGCCTCAGTTATTCGATGTTATTTAACTTGCTTAAAAATGCCTGCGAGGCTGCGCCAAATAAAACTCGAGTATCAATTTCTCTATCTCGCTCAGAAGATGAAGATAACGCTGCACCTATGCTGCGAATAAGCATTCAAAACCTTGGTGTTGTTGATAAAGAGATCCGTGACACCTTTTGGCAAAAATATACCTCAGCTGGAAAGGATAATGGCACAGGCATAGGTACTTACTCAGCTAAACTCCTTGCAGAAGCTCAGCGAGGTAAAGTGTCGCTGAGCGTCGATGATGAAAACAATACCACTAATATTTCAGTTTTTTTACCGCATTAACCAAGTTGATTTTATTTTATAGGGTTAAGTCGAATGAGCAGGTTTAGGATTGCAGATGGATATGAATAGCACGTTATTATTTTTGTCACTGGGACTCTTGTTTTACTTGTTCTGGTTATTCGTTCGATTACGTTCTGAAGCGAATGAAGATATTTCTCGTTTTTTTGAAAATGGTCGTAATCGAGTTTATATCGGTTCTATTGTGTTCTGTTTTCTAGCATTGATATCCTCTATTTCTGCGATTGGGCTAAATGTGGCTTATAAACAAGATTTGCAAAGGAGTGGACTTGCATTAAAGTCAGTTGCCTTGACGACAGATGCCGCGTTGTCATCTTGGGTTAAAGGCTGGGAAGACAGAGTCAGAACGGTTGCTACAAATCCTTTGCTGCAATTACGAACAAAGGAACTTATAGAAATTGGTACCGATTCCGAATTATTGTTGAATAGTGAGCACCTCCAATGGTCTCGTGATGCTTATAACCGTTATAGCTTGTCTTTTGGCTCGTTAGGTTTTTTTATCATCACGCTAGAGGGAGACAATATTGCTTCAAGTCGAGATAGCAACCTTGGCGTAACTAATATTGTTAAGCGCGAACATCCTAATTTGTTTGCCGAAGCTGTCAGCGGAAATATCGTAATTACACCGCCAATGCGTTCAGACATTATATTAAAAAACCCGTATGGAGTTGAGCGTGAAGATACACCTACCATGTTTGTACTCAGTCCTATTGCCCAAGATGATGGCTCTATCAGCGCAGTACTAGCTTTAAGAATTGACCCTTATTTAGAGTTTTCTACACTTACTCAGAGCGCTATAGTAGGGGAGACGGGCGAATCTTATTTTGTCGATTCTAAAGGCCGAATGTTATCTCATAGCCGTTTTGAGGAAGACTTAGTACCCCTTGGCTTGCTTGAACAAGGCCAATTGTCAGTATTAAACTTTCGCGTCACAGACCCCTTAAAAAAATTGACCTTAGCGTCACCAGCAGATGAAAATCATGATGATAAGACACTGACCTATGCCGCTAAGCAGGTAACTCTACAGTTGAATGGCAATAGTAACGAGCGTTATAGAAACTATTTAGGCGTTGATGTCATTGGCGCTTGGAAATGGGATAACCGTTATGGTTTTGGCATTGTCACTGAAATGTCTATTAAAGAAGCAAGCAGTAATTATCAGTACTTTAAAGCGATTATTCTTATCCTGATAAGCGTTATTGCTGTGTCCTGCATCTTAATTACCTTGGCGACTTTATGGCTGAGTCGCCACGTGCTGCTTCGATTACAAGTGAGTAATGAAAGGTTAGAAAAAACCATATCCATTCGCACCAAAGATTTGCAAGAGCGTGAGCATCGATTATGGGATTTATACGAGAACTCTGCAGTGGCCTATGCCACTTTAGATATTAACGGTAAATTTACTAAACATAATAAACAATTTGCTGATATTACTGGCTATGACCGAACCGCTTTTACCGATTTAACTTGGCATGATGTGTTAGGGGCCAAAGATGGTGAAGGTCAGCAGATTTTTGATGCTGCAATAAAAGGTATTGATACTTCTGATGCTCGACTAGATTTAATCTCTCAATCAGGAAAAGTATTGGCAGTTTCGTTAACCGTGCGCACAGAGTTTACAGAAGAGGGCAAGTTAACTGAAATTCGCTTGTCACTGCTTGATATTAACGATCAAGAAATTGTTAGAGCTGAAATGTTGAAAAATCAGCAACAATATCAAACCTTGGTAGAGAACATACAGGGAGCTGTATTTCGGTGTAATTATGTTGATATAGACACTAATAATTTCACTATATTCTATATAAGCCCTAATTTTGAGCATATTACTGGTTATCCTGTAAGTGATTTTATTGGTAAAAGTGCCTCAAGACGGTTTGTTGATTTAGCTATTGGTGGTGACGGGGATAAGTTTTTTCAAGTTGTGCGTAATGCCGTATTAAATCGCGAAAAAGTGCTTGTAGACATGCGCATTCTGAATCGATTCGGTGAGTTGCGATATGTGCAAATTATGGCGCAATTTGAAGCAGGAGAGAATCACGGCGAAGGCCACTTTGATGGCACTATATTTGATGTCACTGAACAAAAGTTAGCCGAAAACTTATTGCTTGATTCGGAAGAAAAACTCGAAGTGGCCGCCAAAAGTGCGCAAATGGGCATGTGGGATTTCTACCCCCATGAGAACCGCGTTGTCGTTAATCGAATGTACAATCAAATGTTAGGTTATGACCGCCTTGATATATGTATCAACGCAGATAAATGGTCTGCTCTTATCAATGGGGCTGAAACATTTGCCAATTTGATCCACCCTGACGATAAAGCTGAGCTCCTCAATGAACAGTTGACCGCTTCAACAGGTGAGAATAAAGTTTTACGCCAAGAATTCAGAATGCTGCGAAAAGATGGCGGTTATGATTGGATCCTTAGCATTGGCCAAACCTATCAGTATCGCGAAGATGGCACCCCGGAACGGATCAGTGGTGTTCATATCAATGTGAACGCGGCGAAAGAGTTAGAACGTGAACTAGCAAAAGCCATCTCAGAAGCTGATAGTGCCAATAAGGCTAAAGGTGACTTTTTAGCCAATATGAGTCATGAAATACGCACTCCAATGAATGCCATTATCGGCATGTCTCATCTTGCCTTAGAAACAGACCTTAATCGTCAGCAACGTAACTATATCGAAAAAACCAATGCTTCCGCGCAATCATTATTAGGGATTATTAATGACATTCTCGACTTTTCAAAAATTGAAGCGGGCAAGTTAGATATTGAAAATATAGACATCAGTATTGATGAGCTGCTTAATAATGTCAGTAATCTAATTGGCATAAAGGTGTCCGAAAAAGGGCTTGAACTGCTGTTTGATATTGACGATGCCATACCTGAAAATTTACTCGGTGATTCACTTCGAGTTAGTCAGGTATTGATAAATTTAGCCAATAATGCGGTTAAATTTACCGAAAAAGGCAACATCATCATTTCTGTCAAACTGGATAAACTGACCACAGAGCAAGCGTTCATTACGTTCTCAGTGACGGACTCTGGAATAGGTATGACAGAGGAGCAGCAGTCTCGACTATTTAATGCGTTCTCACAAGCTGACGCCTCAACGACTCGTAAGTACGGTGGTACGGGATTAGGCCTAGCGATTTGTAAAAACCTTGCAGAGTTAATGGGTGGTCAAATTAGCTTAACCAGTGAACCTGGCGTGGGCAGTACCTTTAGTTTCAACTTACCATTTGATTTAAGCCCAATTACGTCTTCGACTATATATCACGAAGATATAACTGATCTTAAAGGCAAAAGTGTATTACTGGTTGATGATAACCAGGTCGCAAGAGAGATCTTATCGAATTTACTCAGTCGTATCGGAATGAAAGTTAACGCGCTGGAACGAGGTCAACAAGCGATAGATATTCTAGCGGAAGGTGACAGTCCTGATGTTGCTATTGTTGACTGGCAAATGCCTGACGTTACTGGTGTTGACGTTGCTCGATTTATTGGCAAGCTCCCTGCTAACCGTAAACCAAAGCTCATTATGATAACTGCATACGGCAAAGAGGACTTACTCTTTAGCGCAGCGGATGTACATTTTGACAGTATTTTAACTAAGCCCCAGACGCAATCGAGTTTGATGAAAGCGCTGTCTTTTGTGATGTCTGAGTCTATCAATCCATTGAGTCATTTACGTGATGAATCGGAACTCTCCAAGGCGTTAGTCAAATTAGCTGGCGCAAACATTTTGATTGCAGAAGATAATGATTTAAATCAAGAGTTGGTTGAAGAGTTACTTAACAGTAAACATATTCAGACAACGATTGCTAATAATGGACAGGAAGCAATAGAGAAGCTTGCCCTTGAACATTTTGATGGCGTTCTTATGGACTGCCAAATGCCAGTTATGGATGGATATACCGCTACATCAGTATTACGTGGCATACCAGAAAATAGCGATTTGCCAATTTTAGCGATGACGGCGAATGCGATGGCGGGAGACCGAGAGAAAGCGTTAAATGCTGGCATGAATGACCATATTCCAAAACCGATTGATGTCGAGGCGATGTTTATTACGATGGCAAAGTGGATAACACCTGCCAAGCCAATAACGCCAGTGGCCACTCCTGCTGACACATCTAATACTACATCTTCGCGAGTTGACAATATCAGCGCTGATGGAGGACGCAGTGAAGCTCAGAACGGGACATTTATCAATACTGTTCATATCAATAAAGCTCTGGGGTTAATGCGCACCCAAGGTAATGAAGGGTTATACCTTAAATTATTGGTTAAATTTGTTAGCGGTCAGTCAGGATTTGTTGGCGCGTTTTCACGTGCAACAGCTGTTAACGATGAGTCATTGGCAGCACGTTTAGTGCATACCCTTAAAGGCGTTGCGGGCAGCATCGGTGCTGAGAAGTTAGCTGAATTAGCTGCGCAACTTGAGCACGGATTAACTGAGAGTGACCTTAACCTATTATCTGAAGTAGGTGCTGAACTAACACACGTTTGCGAAGAGATCACCTTGCTGACGCCAAAAGAACAAATTCAACAAACTCAGCTATTATTAGATAAGCCATTAGCAATCAGGACGTTAGAAGTATTAGTGACTATGTTAGAAAGTTTCGACATGGAGGCCACGGAATACCTCGACACCCATGGCGAATGTTTGAATATAGATCCATTAATACATAACTATAAGCTACTTGAAAAACAATTAAGCGAGTATGAACTGGACACAGCAATGGAAATAGCTAAGCAAATGATTGAGCAATTAAAGGCGCTTAATTAATTCTGATTAAATACGTTACGAAAATATGCGAGTAAGCTCAGCAACGATAAGGAATACCGATGGAAAAGCAGACTATTTTAGTCGTGGATGATACTCCTGAGAACATTGATGTTTTAGCTGGTGTTTTAAAGTCTGAATATCATATTAAGATTGCTAAAAATGGTGAGCTTGCGTTAAAAATTGCCCGTAGTATCAAGCTGGATTTAATCTTATTAGATATTATGATGCCAGGTATCGATGGTTTTGAAGTGTGTAGACAGTTAAAACTAGACGAAAGAACTCGTCATATCCCAGTCATATTTGTGACGGCTAAAATCTCTGCTGCTGATGAGTTAAAAGGCTTAGAGTTAGGCGCTGCTGATTATATTACTAAACCATTCAATCCACCCATTGTGCAACGACGTGTTCATACCCAACTCGCTTTAACCGATCAAAACCGATTACTTGCCATTAAAGTACAGCAAAAAACTGCAGAAATTGCCCAAAACCAATTGAATGTTATTCGTCGCTTGGGGCGTGCAGCTGAATATAAAGATAATGAAACAGGGATGCATGTTATCCGCATGAGTTATTACACTCATGTTTTAGCGCTTGCTGCTGGGATTAATGAAGCAGATGCCGAAGTATTGATGAATGCAGCGCCCATGCATGATGTGGGTAAAATTGGTATCTCAGACGCCATTTTAAAGAAACCAGGCAAGCTTGAATTTGAAGAGTTTGAAGAGATGAAGAAGCATTGTGAAATTGGTGCTGAAATCCTTGGTGATAAAGATTCGGAGTTAATGACCGTCGCTAAAGAAGTGGCACTTACGCACCATGAGAAATGGGATGGCAGTGGTTACCCTAATGGCTTAAGTGGTGAAAGTATTCCGTTATACGGCAGGATTGTTGCCATTGCTGATGTATTTGACGCACTTACCAGTGAACGCCCCTATAAAAAAGCCTGGACAGTTGAAGACGCTCTTGCACTAATCGAGCGTGAAGCAGGCAGTTATTTTGATCCTAAATTAGTGCCGTTATTTATTGATAAATTAGATGAAATTTTACAAATAAAGGCTAAATTTAAAGACAGTAATTAAGCATAGTTGCTTGTGGCGTAAAATGGTAACTAATGTGGTGGTGTTCAATTATAATAGCCCTATATCGAGTTGAGCGCATAACCTATAGAGCGTATTCAGAAGCGGTTAAGTGACACAGTGGCCCACTAGGTGGCTTATTTCTGAAAGCATTACCCACTCATATTGATGAGTGAATGATATATCTGTGTAACTTGCCAATAAAGGCCAATTTATATCCACTTTGACAGAGGAAACTTACATGTCTAAGACTTTAATCAGTAAAAAATTACTTTTAGCAGCAGTGATGGTGCCAGCTTTACTAACAGGCTGTGCGACAGGTGATAACCCAGAGTCTAAAAAAGCCAATGCACGTAAAGAAACTCAATCAGCGTTGCAAGAAATTTATGCTGAACATAGTGGGGCTAAAACTGCTGTGGCGCAATCAGTAGGCTATGTTGTTTGTACTGGCAGTAACAGCTACTTATTTGCTTTATCTACTGGCGGCGGAGTGTGTGTACTGACTGCAAATGGACGAAACTCATATTATCGCTTCGCTACAGGTGGAGTCGGTGCTGGTATCGGATGGAAACAAATGGCTTTTGTTCAAGCCTTTATGGATAACGATGCCATGACACGATTTAAAGAGTCTGGCTATGAAGGCCAAGCACAAGCTGAAGCCAGTGCTAAATATGAAGATAGCGGTGACCAGGCTTCTGCTAATCAGTCTGTAGATGTCAGTGGCGTAAAAACCTATCAAGTTAACCTAATGGGAGCTGCAGCTCAGGCAACTGTTCAAGGTTATAAATATTGGGAAACAGATTTTTCTGATGACTTCGTAGAAAACGACGAATAATAGAACGGTGTTTTCAATCGTTTTTAGGCTATAAGGTTTTAAGCTATGAGATTGATAGCTTAAAATCAGATGAGATAGTAAACCGCAATTGATTATTCGATTGCGGTTTTTTATTTTTATGATGGACTAATTTCACTCCTTAATGGAGGGCAAGTTGCTAATTTTTAATCAATTAAGTTTTTTTATTAGTTATTCAGATGGTATGTGTAATCTGAAACTGACATTTCTATATTTGAGTTTTGAGCGTGTATTTTAGTGGATTATGCTGATTTCGTGATAAAAAATAGTTTGATTCGTATCACGCCATATAAAGTTAGAAGATTGTTTTTTAATCATAATTAAATTTGTTGGGCACTTTTATCAAAAGAAACCATTAACTAAGTCATTCCTACAAGCTTAAACGCTTATTTCTCTTTCAGTCAGTCGCGCAATAAGCTAAATTACTCATGTAAGCATAAGAATAAAGTTCAGGATGAATGTGTTTTTAAGGTGGATAGAAGTTGATTTCAGTATATTTAGTTGATGACCATGAATTAGTACGAACCGGCATTCGTCGTTTGTTAGAAGACGAGCGGGGTATTAAGGTGGTTGGCGAAGCGCCCGACGGCGAAACAGCTGTACAATGGTCACGACAAAGCGAAGCCGATGTCATTCTCATGGACATGAATATGCCAGGTATGGGTGGATTAGAAGCCACGCGTAAAATACTTCGCTATCAGCCAGAAGCTAAAATCATTGTGCTTACAGTACAAACAGAAGACCCTTTTCCTACAAAAGTAATGCAAGCAGGAGCGTCAGGTTATTTAACCAAAGGTTCGACCTCGCCAGAAGTATTACGTGCTATTCAGCAAGTATCACGTGGACAGCGTTATTTATCCCCTGAAATTGCCCAGCAAATGGCGTTGAGCCAATTTAGTCATTCTGATGAAAATCCATTTAGCAGCTTATCTGAGCGAGAACTGCAAATCATGCTAATGATCACCAATGGTGAGAAGGTGAATGATATTTCAGAAAAGCTAAACTTAAGTCCAAAAACAGTGAACAGTTATCGCTATCGTTTATTTGCCAAATTAGATATTGGTGGCGATGTTGAGTTGACCCGTCTCGCTATTCGCTACAAAATGCTCGATGCCAGTTCTTTTTAGACATTAGGTGTTCATACAAAGGTATTGACGCCTACTTTTAGGATAGTTGATGCCTGCTTGCTTTAATTCAAAATTGTTTTTAAAAACCGTCTCATCTTCGCCAGGTGTTTATCGTATGTACGATGAAAAAGGCGAGGTCATTTATGTCGGTAAAGCTAAAGATCTTAAAAAACGCCTGTCATCTTATTTTCGGGCGAACCTGCCTAATGTAAAAACACAAGCGCTTGTTGCCCGTATTGCCAATATTGATGTCACCCTGACTCACAGCGAGACCGATGCGCTTTTGCTTGAAAATGATTACATCAAGCAATACATGCCGAAATACAATGTATTGCTTCGTGATGATAAATCTTATCCCTATATATTACTTAGCGGTCACAAGCATCCGCGTTTAGCTTACCATCGCGGCCCTAAGCGAGAGAAAGGTCATTATTTTGGACCTTACCCAAATGGTGGGGCGGTGCGTGAAAGCTTAAACTTGATGCAAAAGCTATTTCCTATTCGCCAGTGTGATGACTTGTATTATAAGTCTCGCTCTCGTCCGTGTTTGCAATATCAGTTAGAACGTTGCAGTGCTCCCTGTGTTGGGCGGATTTCTGATGACGATTATACCGAGCAAGTTAAATTAGCTAGCTTGTTTTTAAAAGGCAAAGATAAGCAAGTGATCACTGAGTTAGTGGCTAAAATGGACACTGCAGCTAATGAGATGGAATATGAGTCAGCTGCGCAATTTCGTGACCAAATTACCGCATTAAGACGAGTGGCGGAGCAGCAAGAGGTATCGAACCACAAAGGCGATATGGATGTCATAGGTGTGCATTACGCCTCTGGTATCGTCTGTTTTCACTTATTGTTTATCCGAGATGGTAAAATATTTGGTAGCCGTAGCTATTACCCTACAGTGCCGCCACAAACTGAACTTGAAGAAGTGTTAGTCTCGTTCATTGGCCAATTCTATTTAAATGCCGACATTCAAAGAACGATCCCGAAAGAAGTGCTGATCAGCGAATCTTTTAGCGAACAGAAAGTACTTGAAAATACAATTTCACAGGCGTTAGATCGTAAATTTGAAATTAAGACTCAAGTGCGAGGCGAGCGGGCTAACTTCTTGCGCTTAGCACTGACTAATGCAACAAATGCAGTCAATACCCGTTTATCTCATAAAAACACCGTTGAGCAACGTTTTCAGCTATTAGAAGAAGCCTTAGAGTTAGGGCATCCAATTACACGTATGGAATGTTTTGATATCAGTCATACCATGGGCGAAAGTACCGTGGCTTCTTGTGTGGTATTCAACCGAGAAGGCCCACACAAAGCTGACTACCGACGTTATAACATCAATGGCATTACCGGCGGTGATGATTATGCGGCAATGGAGCAGGCATTAAAGCGTCGATTCGATAAAATCGATAATAATGGCAAAGTGCCTGATATCGTCTTTATTGATGGCGGTATTGGTCAACTACGTATTTCGCAAAAAATTGTTGATGAAAAGTGCGTTCATTTAGACAAGCCGCCTCTACTAATTGGCGTAACAAAAGGTGAAGGCCGCAAAGCCGGCTTAGAAACCTTTGTATTTGGTGGCAATGAACAAACCTTTGAACTTGCCAGTGACTCTCCTGCATTCCATTTAATTTTACACATACGTGATGAGTCACATCGATTTGCGATTACAGGACATAGGAATAAGCGACAGAAGACACGTAACACCTCGACATTAGAATCAATTGCTGGTGTTGGCCCTAAACGTCGCAAACTATTGTTACAACATCTCGGTGGAATACAGGAAGTAAAGGGGGCGAGTGTAGCAGAATTAACAAAAGTGCCCGGAATTAGCCTAGAAATGGCACAAACAATCCATGATGCATTGCGAGGGGGATAAAATTAAGGCAAGATTGGCGCTGTTTCTGACTATTTGGTTTCTTTCATGCCTTTTAATTTACCTATAGCGCTAACATTATTCCGGTTGTTGCTTTTGCCGGTTTTTGTCGTGGTTTTTTATCTTCCTTATTCTTGGGCGCCTTTTGCGTCGGCATTAATATTCTGGCTTGCGGCTGTGACAGACGCATTAGATGGATATGCAGCAAGAAAACTCAAACAGTCCACGCGTTTTGGCGCATTTTTAGACCCCGTTGCTGACAAGATTATGGTGACTACGGCTTTGGTGTTGTTGGTTCAGCAAAATGATAATATTTACCTGACTCTAGCTGCATTGTTTATGATTGGTCGTGAAATCGTCATTTCTGCGCTACGTGAATGGATGGCTGAAATAGGTAAACGTGGGGTTGTCGCCGTATCATGGATTGGCAAATATAAAACCGCAGCACAAATGGTGGCGATAGTAGGTTTGATTTGGCAACCGAATGAATTTTTGACCAATGTGTCTTATGGTCTATTCTATATTGCTGCAGTGCTGACTTTCTGGTCAATGATGAGTTATATTTCAGCAGCTTGGAAAGACTTAACTGCCGAGTAGTGCAATAAAAGTTCAATGAGTTTATTTAGTGCGCATTCAGTCATTTTTATTGAAAACAGCAATTGACACCGACACTGAAATCGGTAGAATGCACCCCCGTAGACAGTGATGCTTCAGCGTATAACCGAAAGGTTGCAACTTGATGACATCGAGGCCTAATCTGCGAAGATAGGCAAATGATTGCAAGATTAGCTTAGTTGGCTTTGTATCAGACGATACATTGTTAATTAAATTAGTTAAGCATAAAAGATGTGACATTAGCTCAGTTGGCCTTGTATCAGACGATACCTTGTTAAGTGAATTAATTAAGCATAAAGATGCGACATTAGCTCAGTTGGTAGAGCGATACCTTGCCAAGGTATAGGTCATCGGTTCGAACCCGATATGTCGCTCCAATCATTATCTATACGGCGCGATGGCAGAATGGCTATGCTGCGGATTGCAAATCCGTCGACCTCGGTTCGACTCCGGGTCGCGCCTCCACAATTTTTGTTTAATTGTTTAGTGCTTTAAACTAGACGGTTAAAACAACACTTATGCCCGAGTGGTGGAATCGGTAGACACAAGGGATTTAAAATCCCTCGCTTAATAGGCGTGCCAGTTCAAGTCTGGCCTCGGGTACCATATTCTTGTTACAAGAAACTTACATACGTAAGTATGGTGCATAAAAGCCTCAACGAAAGTTGGGGCTTTTTTGTGTCCAAAATTTGAGTAATTGAAGAAAGATAAAATCCCTCGTCGTTTTAAAAACGGGCGTTGATGGTTTAATCCATCAACGCCCGTTAATTAAGTTCTAGTTTTGATAAAAGTCTAGATAGAAACCTGTAAGTTATTTAGTCTCAATTTTATAATCTAATTGATAGAAATGAGCCTCACTCTTACCATTCTCAAATTGGTTATAAACGCCCGCTTTGAAGTAATTAAGCATTTCTTTCCAGTAAGTGATGTCATGTGTGACTTGATTTTCACCGTCTCTGTTAATCACTAATTTTGAATCACCGACAATAATATCGAACTTGGTTGGGGCGTTAGGATCGTAAGCGCCTAAATCAAAGCGAACGTAAGCATTTTTACAGGCTGAAGATTCACGGTTACCGCTATCTTTACTGCAGTTTACATTATTGTTTTTAATGATGGCCCAATAATGATCTTTAACACCTTTGCGATCAGCTTCATATACTAAACGTAATAGTGGGTGAGGGATGTACCCAACGCCGTGCTTACCGTCATCAAATGTGCCTTTATTGTGTACTTGTAAAAAGGTCATAGCATCATTTTTAGATGGGCTGTCTTTTACAGAATCACGTGGGTTAATTGGCATCAATTCAGCTGAAAGATGATAGAAAGTGTTTGGACTATCAGATTTGAAGTTTTCAATAACGCGAAGTTCATTACGTAATTTATAACCTTCCATGTTCATCACGAGTGCACTAGAACCTTTATCAACATAGAAGTGTTCGTTAACGATACCGCTAAAATTACTGTCTCTAGCAAGTTCATACTTGCTGCCAGGTTTTGAGTTAGGCGTTGAAATTTGCAATTTTGATGCTGACAGAATGTTTGAGAATTGTGCGTAATCTGCTGGTGGGGTTCGTTCGCCTGTAGCGTCAGGATATGGATTAATCGATGGTTCAGTGGTCGATGCACATGCCGTCAAAAAGCCTGACACAAGGATCGTTAAAGGAATTACTGATAATTTTTTCATGGTAACTACATTCCTACTTCTTATTATCTGTGAGAGTTTTAGTAAATGGTGTCGGCATTTCACTTATGAGCACCTGTGCACTTATATGAATAATACCTGTGATTATCGTTATTGCTTATGGACAATATAACGCTAAATATTACATTTGACGTATAATAATACAAATGAAGTTTGACTCAAATCACAACTTATTTACCCATCCAACAAAGTATTGCCAATAGATGCGAACTTAGTTGGAACCTTTGGGGGAAATAGCGTTAATGTGGTGATTTATTTAGTTGCTGGTAAGCAATGGCCGCTGTTAATTGATGTGTTAAAAGCCTGGTGGCCGCTACGCTGTTTCAGGTGCCATTGGCGGCGCACTAGTTGAACTTGATGTAAGAACCCTTTATTTAAAGGATTTGAGCTTCTTTGGATGCACGGTTTTAGAGCCTGAAGTATTTTCGAACTTAGTGGCAACGATTGAGTCTGGAAAAATAAAACCAATTGTGGCTGACACATTTTCCTTAGCTGACATTGCCACTGCCCAGCAAGTGTTTCAGGAAAAGCATCATGTAGGCAAGATTGTACTCACTGTTGTTTAGAATAACTCTTGTTTAGAATAACAGTCGCCTAGAATAACTCTTGTTTAGAATAACAGTCGCCTAGAATAACTCTTGTATAGAGTAATTGGTTAGATAAAAACAGGCCGCTTTATCGGTCGCTAGTTTTATTCTGAACGGTATTCGCTGAGGTCTGATTAGCTATAGCTTGTGTATTCAACTGAATTAACCTGGCAGCCATTTTCCCCCAGTGTTGATAAATTTCTGCACTGGGGTGAAATCCATCTTCAGCCATGGTTGCGTTAGACAATGATTCCCGCATATCTAATTGCTCACATGGGAGTGAGCTATGGTCAATCCACTGGGTTAAAGCATGATTAAACTCATTGGCTCTACTACCAAGAAACCACCTAAAAGGCTGAGGTAAAGCGGGGAAGGCTGACATAGGTGGAACACTGGTGATAATAATTTGGCTGCAGCCTAATGATATATAAAGCAGCTCACATAATTGCTGCTGTTGGCTAATCCAAGTTTTGGCTGAAATCGGGCTTAAAACGTCGTTCACACCTAAAGAAATAATCACAGTATCGGCGCTAATTTGATGAGCTTGACTTAATATGTGGTTGAGCTTGTTTAAGCAATTCTTAGTGCTGTATCCGCTTTTAGCAATTAATCGCCATTTGAGTTTGTGATAGCTAGCTTGCGTTGCAGGCTCTGTTTGTAGACTAGTCATTGTGGTTTGTTGACTCGTTAACGCGGTAAGGGATTGAACCGTTTGGCCTGTTAGGGCTTGTTGCTGAGTTTCAACCCCAACCCCGGCGGCCGCAGAATCACCAATAACCAATATCGATAATGTATTGGGCTCTGAACTGGAAACGACTTCAGTATCTATGCTTAATTGTGAATCATCAGCATTATTTAGCCGGACAATACCTTCACGTAACCCTTTAGGTTCAGGCAGTTTTAGTGTGGTTTTTTTTACCCAAATAGCCTGGAGTAAGTAAATTGGCCATAAAAAAATTAAGCTTAAATAATGCAATGTCGGCAATCCTTTCCGTTAAATTACTTTTCTTTTAATTACTGATAGTTATATCCTAATTGAACCGTAGTTTCATCAGCAAATAAAAACGAAACTCAATGTTAAGATCAGTTTAGCAACTGGAACTTGATTTCAAATAACTCTTCGACGCCTGGGTAAACTTCTTGAATCAATGATTTCAGAAACTCCAATGACATGTTTTCTTGTTCAGCATGGTCTTCAGTTAAGTGATGAAACGCGACTTTAGTGACTGATAAGACCTTGATATTGCAGAACCAACGCTCATCTTCAAAGGTTGAAACTGACAAGGTTTCACCCACTTTGAAATGAGACTCTGATTCATCTCGTAAAGTAATTGTTTTAGCGCCAGATAAAATATCGTCTTCAAAGCGGCTGAAAAAGCTTATAGGGGTTAATTCACTCATTGATGGCCTTTGGTGTTCGTTTGATCTTCATAATAATATTTTGCGCTAAGATTGGCTTAAATGACAGTATGACGTTGATTTTGTTTACGCCGACAGGTCAGTTTTTGGTTTGCGTTAATATGTTGTCTTAACTTGTGCTTGGCGATGACTTATCATGTGCGAAATTTACATCAAATAACTATTCAGGAAGGTCATTTGCACACACTGGCACAGCTAACATCAGGCGAATTAAACGATACACAACTCAAAAGAATACAAATAGCTGAACAATTAACCGAGTTTCCTTTAGAAGTGTTGGCTTTTGCAGATACCCTTGAAGTGCTCGACCTTTCTAACAACCGCTTAAGTTGTTTACCAGATGAGTTTGCACAATTGTCTGAATTGAAGATTTTATTTCTTTCGTTTAACTGTTTTACTGAAGTGCCTGCAATCATTGCCCAGTGCCCAAAACTTGAGATGATTGGCTTTAAAGCTAACCAGATCAATACAGTTGCCGAAAACTGTTTGCCGATTGATACACGTTGGCTAATTTTAACTGATAATAAGATTTCTCAGTTACCTAGCTCAATTGGTGATTTACATCGCTTAAAGAAATGTGCCTTAGCTGGGAATAAAATTAACGCTTTACCTGCCACAATGGCTAATTGTAAAGAGCTAGAATTATTACGAATTTCAGCCAATAATTTAAGCGTAATTCCTGATTGGCTGTTATCGCTACCTAATTTAGCGTGGCTAGCTTTTAGTGGCAACCCAGTTACCGATAGTCATGTGTCTCATGATACGTTCCCATATGCCCAAATGACTGAACTGCAACTAGGTGAACAGCTTGGGCAAGGGGCGTCAGGTGTTATCTATCAAGCTAATTGGCAACAAACGACACAACAGCAGGTTATAGAAAACAAAAAGAGTATTGATAAAGAGTATTCAAGCGTCGCAGTTAAAATGTTCAGAGGGGATGTGACGTCAGATGGCTACCCAAAAGACGAGTTACATTGCTGTTTGAGTGCGGGGCATCACCCGAATTTGATTAAAGTACTAGCGCAAATCTCAGAGCCAGATCATTTGGGTCTCGTCATGGAGCTTATACCGGCATATTTCTATAATCTAGGCTTACCGCCTTCGTTAGTGACTTGTACTAGAGATACTTTTTCAGATGGTATGGACATATCGCTCGAACACATTGTAAAAGTGATGCGGAGCATGGCTGCAGCATTGTCTCATTTACATCAAAATAAAGTCAGTCATGGGGATATATATGCCCATAACACTATGATTGATATAGAAGGAAATATGCTATTTGGTGACTTTGGCGCAGCAACTGACTTGTCGTTGCTCAGTTCTAGGCAAGCAAATATGATGCAAAGTATTGAAGTCAGAGCCTTTGGTAATATGCTAGATGACTTGTTAGGCCAACAAATTGAGCTTGGTAAATCATCGGCGTCAGATTGCTTTAAAGCACTCTCTGTATTGTCTCAGCAATGCTTGGAACACAACAGCGCATTAAGACCAAGATTTGACCTAATATATCAGCAGTTAAAGGCACTAGAAGAGAGTCTGAGTCAGTAAGCTTAAGCATAGTACTTAGCAAATAGTTCTCTGTAAAAATACTGTCTGAAAGTACTGCGCACATAGAACCCTGTAAAGAAGCAATGTGTAAATAGCACTGAGCTAATAGCACTGAGCAATTTACTGGGACAAGGAGAGCGAATGAGCCAAGCGGAATTGAACGTCTTAATTGCAAAGGTTAAACAATGCCAGTTATGCCAGTCTTCGCTTAACCATGGTGTTAATCCTGTTGTACAGTTGCACGCTAATGCTAAGTTGCTGATAGCTGGTCAAGCTCCTGGTCTTGCGGTCCATCAGTCAGGTGTGCCATTTGATGACGCCAGTGGTGAGCGCCTAAGACAGTGGCTTGGGATAGATAAAACGGTTTTTTACAATCCTGAGCAAGTGGCCATTCTTCCCATGGGTTTTTGCTACCCTGGAAAAGGTAAAAGTGGAGATTTGCCGCCATTAAAAATTTGTGCCGCAACTTGGCGTGAACGCCTGCTTGCCGAACTTAAGCAAGTACAGCTTACGATAGTGATTGGAAAGTATGCGCAAGACTATCATTTAGGCACAGCTACACAATCATTAACGCAAACCGTTAGAAACTGGGCTGATTATCCTCGGTCATTGATACCATTACCGCATCCGAGTCCGAGAAATAATATTTGGTTAGCAAAAAATCCATGGTTTTCGGAGCAATTACTGCCTGAGCTTAAATGCCGAGTTAACGACGCCTTAAAGGATTAGTTATAAAGACTTGGCGTTAAATGGTGTTTTAATGCCGTGTTTTCGTGCTATTTGATTGTAAAATGGGCATTCAAACAATAAGTTTCATTTTTTTATTGATCCTATCTGAAAAATCAGTAAAGTATGCACCACATCAGCGGCGGCAACCGATTGCTTCGTTGAATATCAAATTTTGTAACGCGTTACGACGAGTTACCAGAGTTTGCCCGAGTGGTGGAATCGGTAGACACAAGGGATTTAAAATCCCTCGCTTAATAGGCGTGCCAGTTCAAGTCTGGCCTCGGGTACCATCATAAAACAGCCTCGACATTAGTCGGGGCTTTTTTATATCTGAAATTTGAGTAATTGAAGAAAGAAAAAATCCCTCGTCGTTTTAAAATCGGGCGTGCCAGTTCAAGTCTGGCCTCGGGTACCATTATAAAACAGCCTCGACATTAGTCGGGGCTTTTTTATATCTGAAATTTGAGTAATTGAAGAAAGAAAAAATCCCTCGTCGTTTTAAAATAGGGCGTGCCAGTTCAAGTCTGGCCTCGGGTAGCATTATTCTTTTATAAGAAACTTACATACGACTTTTATTATTAAAGAGTATGGTGCGAAAAAGCCTCAACACTCTTGATGTTAACAGAGCTATTTGTGTCCAAAATTTGAGTAACTGAAGAAAGATAAAACCCCTCGTCGTTTTAAAATCAGGCGTGGCAGTTCAATTCTGGTCTCGGGTACTATCATGCTTTTATTAAGAGAGTAATAAGCCTCAACATTAGTCGGGGCTTTTTATGTTTGGAATTTGAGAATCTTAAGAATAAAATTACAAGTAGATTTTTAGGTATAGAAATTAACTAGGAAGATTGCAGCACTTTGCGTGCTGCAGCTGTCAATGATGGCTTAAAAAGTGGCTACTCTTCATTACTGGCAATGAAATTATTGATAGCAGTTAGTATTAGGTCTTTATTCATTTGTGTCGGTTTAACTGGCTGATCAAACCAAAAGCTCATCGGCTGTTCAAAACCAATGCCGTGCATATAGTTATAAATGGCTTTGCGAAGGCCTTCACCAAGCATTGGGTGGTCGGTACCCGTTGGATCGGTAAAGTCGACATCGTTTTCAGCGAAAAGAATGTCAGGACGTTCAGCAAGAGTAATACCGAACTGTTCAGGGTTCATGCCTATAGGACTATGTACTGTGGCAACAAAGCGATGCCAGTAAGCTGATTGGAAACAGCCTTGAGCCATCATCTGGCGTACCATTTCAAGGGAATCAATGGTTTCTTGCTCGGTTTGCGTTGGAAAACCATACATCAAGTAAGCATGTACCAAAATACCTGCATCACTAAAGGCTTTAGTCACATGAGCCACACGCTCAACGCTCACGCCTTTTTTCATCAGTTTTAATAAGCGATCGGATGCAACCTCAAGGCCACCGCTGACAGCGATACAACCAGAGTCTGCAAGTAATTGACAGCGCGCTTGGCTGAAGGTTCTTTCAAAACGAATATTACCCCACCAACTAATCACTACATTACGTTCAATTAATCGCTTAGCCAATGAGAACAACACTTTTGGTGGCAGGGCTTCATCAACAAAGTGAAAACCAGTTTCCCCCGTTTCTTCGATGAGTTGCTCAATTCTGTCAACGAGAACGTCAGCGCCTGCGGCGTCGTAACGGTCGATATAATCTAAGCTGACATCGCAGAAGCTGCATTTTCGCCAGTAACAACCGTGAGCGATAGTGAGTTTATTCCAACGGCCATCACTCCAAATGCGATGCATAGGGTTAAGCATTTCACACAAAGATAAGTACTCGCCTAATGGCAAACCATCGTATATTGGCGCGCCAACATCAGTTTGCGGTATATCGTGCAGCTCTTTGTTTTCATTAAAGTGAACGTAGGGAGTACCATTTTCATCTTCAGCAAGGAAATAAGTACGCACTAAGTCGTCAATCTCTCGTTCCCCTTGGAAGTATTCCAATAAGGTGATTAACGGTCGCTCGCCATCATCAAGACAGATAAAGTCGATGAATTCAAATACTCGAGGATCTTTTAGCGCGCGAAGTTCTGTGTTGATAAAGCCGCCGCCAATGACGATAGGAATACTTGGGTTAATACTTTTACAGGTTTGCGCAATACGTAATGCGCCGAGCATATTGCCGGGGAAAGGCACTGTCAGCGCGACAACGCTAGGCTGAGTTTCTTCTAAGTACTGCTCGACTAATTGTTCTAATATATCTGAGCTGAAGCTCGATTCACCCATCAAAGTATCGTAGAGGTTATCGAAACTTGGGTTAGCTGCGGCTAATTGCTCACCATAACGGCTGACTTCAAAATAAGGATCTACCCCTTGAGTAATGACGTTTGATAAGTCATTGATAAATAGCGTGGCTAAATACTTTGCTTTATCTTGTACCCCTAGGTTACCAAAAGCGGCTTGTAATACATCACCAGACACGGCTTCCATCTGTGCAATCGTATCAAAAGCTGGTCCTTCAGGTAAAAATCGACGTGAATTAATCCGCATAGCAAGGCTTGGATCTTTACCCTGTAAAAAGCGAATCGCAGGTTCAACAGCTAAGTGGTAGCGGTCAAATTCAGCGAGGAAATTAAAAATAACTTCAGGCAGTTCATCGTCTTCAAAGTGCTGGTAGTTTTCTTCTACATGCTGGCGGATGATATCAAGGGCTGGAGCTGTCATCATCTCTAAAAAAAGTTCAATCGCAGGATCTCTCTGCACCGCCTCATAGCCACGTGAACGTAAAAAACCAGTTAAATACGCGGTTGCCGGGTAGGGCGTATTTAGCTGAGTCATCGGTGGAGTCATTAGAAGAACGGTCATATCCTGCCTTTAATTTAGTCAAACTTTCATGCTTTGAGGGGCGTTTAGCGTAGTCACTCAAAGTGTAGCAACAATGCGGTTGCCAAAATAATGGGGGATTCTAACAAATGAGCTAAAGAAAAACCCGTAAATTACCCAGATATGAATTTAAGGCTGATTTAGACGTAACTCATAGACGTTACTCAGTGGTTTTATCATTTTTATTAACATAGGCAGATAAATACTGATAATAACGTTACGCGTAGAGATAAATACGCATTGAGGAAGTCTAGTAACTCATCATTTTGATGTACATCAAAAATAATTTACATGAGTATTATCAGCGACTCAGGTTATGCATTGTTGATACGGTATAACCGTGCATCGACTTTAAGCTGATATTCTTAGTAAGCGTTAACGTTAACTAACATGGATTGTAAGGAGTTAATTTGACCTCGATTGATTATATGAAATGGATAATGATTGTTGCTGGTGGGCTGACTTGTTCAATGATCTTTGCAGTATTTGCTCCCCAAGAAGCGCTTATCAGTATGTTTGGAGAATCGCTAACAGAACCTTTAGCTCAGGTTGTTGTTAGAAGTTGGGGCTTTCTTATTTTTATGATCGGAGCCTTGCTCATTTATGGCGCATTTCGACCCATATATCGAAATTTAGCGTTAGTGCTTGCTAGCACAAGTAAAGTCGCATTTATTTCTCTAATCGTTTTGTTTGGCGCTCAATATATTGATAAATCTTTATTAACTATCACGTTGGATTCTATTTTTGTGATTGTATTCTTGGGCTATTTAGCCAAGGTTAAGCGCACAGCTTAACAAGCCAAAGTCATTGGCAATAAGAATACAATGCTTATCAATGTAATGGAGTGATGTGAATGAAATCGTATTTGGTATTTACATTCACTTTTAGTGAGTTATCCGGCTTTTGATATTGGCAGATTAATAACGTCCGCAGAAGACTTTTTCGAACTAACAAACTGATATACAGATATTAGGAACTGGAACCATTACTCGACTTCTCGGAGATGATAAAGAAAGTTCAATACACTAAAAGTTCATTGTCAGATCAAGAATATACAATAAATACTCCTAGCTCATTGCATTGATTAACGCCAACAATAAATAATTTCTGTGTTGGTGACATCATTGAATTTTTCGGTGAGTATGAATAGAACAGAGAAGGCTTTAATTCATTGGAGTCATCATGTTCTTGCAAATAAGCATTAGTATTGTTGGTTTGAATATCAAGGAAATCTAAATCAATAAGTTTACATCAATATAGCCATAACAGGCTAGTGTGCGTATTATGTTAAAAAACAATAACAATCATATTGCTATGCACTCATTTGACCGTCCTATCATTATTTTATCAGCACCTCGTTCAGGGAGTACTTTGTTGTTTGAGGTGTTATCAAAAAGTGAAGCAATTTACACTATCGGTGGTGAGAGCCATGCTTTAATTGAAACGATTCCAAGTCTCAATATTGCATATCGTAATTTTAGTTCTAACGCTTTGTATAAACAGGATCTTGATGACGGTTTACGTCAACAATTATTACAACGTTTTAGTGATAAACTACAAGATTACCGCTCTAACAAGCCGAATAAAAATGATAATGCACCAATTCGGCTATTAGAAAAAACCCCTAAGAATAGCTTAAGGGTTGAGTTTTTAAATGAACTATTCCCTGATGCTTTATTCATTTACTTGGTTAGAGACCCTAAAGATAACATCAGTAGTATTATGCAGGCGTGGCGTTCAAATAAGTTTGTAACTTATCCTAATTTACCGGGATGGAATAATCGTAATTGGTCTCTATTGTTACCTGATGATTGGCAAAAATTGAATGAAAAACCTTTGCATTCCATAGCTGCATTTCAATGGTTATCGGCTAATGAGGCTATTATGAACTCTTTACAAAAAGTCGATAGCTCTCGTTGGTGTATTTTGTCTTATGAGCAATTAATTAATGAACCTGAAATAACCATTAGTCGCTTGTGCAAATTTACAGAAACTGAGTTTGATACTTCTTTAGCTGCGGTATGCCGCGAACCTTTGCCTTACTCTCGTTATACCATTTCAGCACCTAGTACCAATAAATGGCTTGAAAACTATCACAGTATTGAAACAATTTGGCCTAATATAACCGGGACACTGAATAAGGTTAATCGTCATTTAGGTGCACATGGATGTCCAATATTTAAAACAACTTGGCAAAAGTTTGATATTCAGAAGCCTGAAGTATCATCAGCGTCTACAACTGGCACAAGCTATAACAGTGTAGCTCGAAACAGTCCTTGTCCATGTGGTTCTGGTAAGCGGTACAAACAATGCCATGGGGCATTGAATTAAGAACAGGAAAATCAAATTATGAAGTTACCTCATGAGTTTTATCAATTACCGCTTAGTTTTGATGTAAGACAATTAATCAAAGAAGTTGAACAGTTTGAAGAAGCTGACTGGGTTAGCCACCATGAAGGCTTTCAAGGTAATTCGGCAATCCCTTTAATATCTGTTGATGGTGGTTTTAATAATGAATTTAAGGGGGTAATGAAGCCAACTCCAGCATTACAAAAAAGCCCATATATGAAGCAAGTACTAGCATCATTTAATGAAGTACTAAGTCGTTCGCGGTTGATGCGTCTAGCTCCGGGGGCTCAAGTTCCTTTACATACAGACATTAATTATCATTGGTATAAACGTGTGAGAGTCCATATACCTATAACGACAACGGAAAATGTCCACTTTTTTTGCCATAACAAGCAAGTTCATATGGCAGCAGGAGAGTGTTGGATTTTCGATTCATGGAAACAACATAAAGTTGAAAATAATAGTGACGAATACCGTGTTCATTTAGTGGTAGATCTTGCAGGTTCTAGTGAGTTTTGGCGAACTATTTTCCAACGTTCTCGCTCAATTTTAGATGACAAATCTAAGGAACTTGAATGTCAATTTATTAGTTTTACAGATAATTTAACAACATCTATAAAAACTGAAAAGTTTAATGCACCAGTAATAATGTCAATTGCAGAAGTAGAGTATTTATCCAATGAGCTATTAAATGAAATAAAGTTAAATTTGCAAAATGTCTCAGAAGAGGTGACAGAGTTTACGCAGGTATTAAGTGAGTTTATTGCTGACTGGCGAATACTTTGGCTACAGTTTGAAACAACTAAATCTGGTTGGCCGCACTATCATTCACTACGAGAAAAGACGATGCTCAAAGCAATTAATTGCGGTAAGTCTCTGCAATTATTGCACTCAGGATCGGCCTTAAAAGCTTTCGAACAGTTAGTGATTATTTCTTGTATGAATATTGAGTTAAGTGAACTGAATCAAGTTGCTAATAAAAAGACGCCATTCTCGGCGCCTAGCATTGCGAGTAATGGGGTTCCTCAAACTGATAAATTGGCAACTAAAATTAAAGGTGGCACTAAAGGTGCTGTTAAGGCATTAGTTGTACCACATTCTAGAAACAGCCCATGCCCATGTGGCAGTGGCAAGCGTTATAAAACATGCCATGGAAAAATGAATTAACATTATTTAACTAAATGTATGTCACTTTTAATTAAAATAAATAGGTTTCATATAGGCGTCTATTATTTTCCAAAAAATAGCCTTGATGCTTTTTTCGTAATGGCATCGAGTTTAGCAATTTCTTTAGCAATAAAAGGTTTATATTTCTCTGATTGCCCGATAGCTTTAGGATCCATAGGTTGTCTGACCTGACTTGCACTAGGTGTCAATACCACACGATCTGAGTTATAAAAGGTAAAGCATTGTGCTTCAGTCGGTAATTCACAGTAGTTAAGCAGTTTTTGGATCTGTGATTCAGGTTCTAGTACTAATTTTTCAAAACAAATATGACGAATCTCATTTGGATAGAGTTTATCCCAATACTCCATGATATCTAAATAATATTGCCAATAACTATTTATTCCATTAAAGGTATATGAATAATCATGCCCAAAACTGAAAAACTGTTTAAACACACTCAAACCATTATCGACGGTATTCCGAACCACATTGATGATTTTTGCTTGGGGAAATAGGGTTTTAATCAATCCAATATGTAAGAAGTTGTTTGGGTTTTTATCAATAAAATAAGTCGGTATATCAACAAAATAATTGTTCACTTCATTTAAATACTGTTGACGCAACTGAATTATTTCATTGGCAGTAAGATGGCTTAGTTTATCTTGATATCCGCCTGAAATGTCCATTTTAAGAGCAAACCGCTCCATGAACGGCAGCTCATCTGTAGCTCCAACATCGGTATGACATGCTAATATCTGTTCAATCAGTGTTGTACCAGAACGAGGCATACCTACAATAAATATCGGGGTTTGATTAGTCGTTGGCAACTCTTCAATATGGTGAGAAGGGGTATGCTTAAGTAAAGACAGCACTATTTTTGCGAGGAAAGGTTGTTTAAATGGTCGATATGTCGACATGATGTGGTTAGCTAACAACATGGATTCAGTTGCTTTATCAATTTGGTGAGCTTGTTCATATGCTTTACAAAGAGCAAAATGCACTAAAGCCTGATTTTGTTCATTGAGTGAGCTGTCAACTGCTAATTTTTGTAACTCAGCCATATCAATATGATTAAATCGATATTTCTTTAAGTCAGCTAGACTCCAATAACCCACTCCGGCTTGTTGTGGGCGAAGTGTAATATATAGCTGATAAAAATCTGCAGCACGAAGCGTTTCACCTTTAGCTTTATAAATATGGCCTAAATTAAGTTGTAAAGCGGGTTCAGAAAACCCATTTTCTCTACACCAATTAAAACTCTGTTCAGCTAATCTCATGTCGCCAGTTTTCGATGCGATTAGCCCCATCTTATAATGGTGTTTTGTCATCAAAGGCTGAACATTAATCAATTGTTCTAAATATGCTTTGGCAAGAAAGAAATCTTCTTTTATTTCGGCAATAGCTAACAATCCGTTTAAGGTAGAGATAGAGTTTGGTTCAATAGCTGAAGCATTCGCAAAATATTTTTCTGCTTCATTGAATTGCTGTTGTTGCAAATGAATGTGGCCAAGTAATGCAGTGGCTTCCACATGTTTATCATTGCGCTTTATCACTTTGCGAGCATAAATTCTTGCAGATGAAAAATTTTTTGATTGGAATAGTGACTCTGCCTGGCTTAAATATTGTTCAATAATACTCAAACTTAGCTCCTTTAATTATATTCTCTATTCTGCTCAATTATATATGAGATAAATTTGATTTTTAATCATTTGTTTACTCGATGGTAACATAAATAACATTATAATTTTTGTGTGCAGATCCAGCTTAAACTTCGGATAGTAGCCAGTAAAAAATATTTTAAGATAAGTTCTCGAGAGGAGGTTGTTGACTTGGTTAAGCATTAAATAAGAGGTTAACTAATGTAGCTTGTGTGTAATTAACAACCGTTTTTAAAGTAATATTATAGTGTCGTGGGAGTTGAGTCTCTTTCTTTTTTCAACTTTTATTCGTTGAACTTAGATTTGAAACAACATTGAATTGTCAAAGCTTTTAGCTGATTTAACTAAAAGCCCCGACGTTTTAATTGTTTAGGCTTACATAAAAATAAATTAGCTGTTGATGTGTTTTTTAAATGCAGGAGCAGGTTTAAAGCTAGGTTGATTGAAGCCTGGAATTTCTATGCTCTCACCTGTTTTTGGATTACGTCCATTTTTTGCTAAATGGTAACGAAGTTCAAAGGTGCCAAATTGTGGTAAATACACTTTCTCACCTTCTGTTAAGGCTTTATGAAGCTGTAATAGGATCTGCTCTAATTGTGGTTTAGCTATAGATTGTGAAATGCCCATGTCAGATGCCATGGTTTGTACAAGTTGTTTCTTATTCATAAAACTACTGCGATAAATAGATAAAATATTTTTGCGGGGCACGTTTATATCAGTTCTGCTAAAGCATTCCTAGTTTCTTAAGGACAATTATATGTTTAGTGGCTCCTTGTTTATGTAGTTGCGCTAAATTCCTCCACCTTTCGTAGTAACTTGTAACGACTTAACACTGTCTGTAACACAAGGTTGATAATTTTTTGCCATACTGAATATATTAGTTTGAAGGAGGAGGGGCTGAATGAAAGTATTGCGTTGTTGGCGTTTAGGTTTCGCCATGTTGTTTATGATGTCACTTCTGTTGAGTTTGCCTGCTAAAGCCTCTTCTGAAAATCAAGCTACCTATAAAACACTCGCCCAACATGTGATGTTAATTTCGTTAGTTGAACCTACCGCTGACAGACAGCAGTATTTGGCTATTTTAAAAGGTCATAGTGAGGCCGAGAAGTTTGAGTATATTGATGCTATTCAAGCTGACATTGCTGAATTCTGGCATCAGCGTGGGGTTGTTCTTTCTTATGATAAATTAACGAATAATGCCTCGTTAAAACGTAAAACCTTTGCTTTGGAACCCAATGCTGAAGACTATTTAAGTGTGCTTAATCATATCCGACGATTGATGTGGCTTAATACTAGGCACGAATGGGCCAGCATCCAACCCGGAGGGTTATTGCGCCCAGGTGACAGCCATAAAACGATTAGCGCTATTTCCCAGCGACTTTGGCTTTTAGGCGATTTGTCTTCTCGCTCAGAAACGCAATATATTTTCGATAATACTATTGCCCTAGCTGTCGCAAAGTTTCAGTCGCGTCACGGTCTAAAGCCTGATTCTGTTATTGGCCCACAAACCTTGCACTGGTTGAATCAAACACCAATGCAACGAGCTGAATTACTTGCCGCTAATTTTGTCGATAAAACCAGTTATCAAAGTGACTTAGGCGAGCAATACCTATTAGTCAACATTCCTGCATTTGAAATGATACTTGTTAGTGACAGTCAAGTTGCCTTAACTTCAAAAGTCATAGTGGGGCGTTCGTATCGAAGAACCCCAGTAATGAAAGGGCAGATATCGAACATTGTCATTAACCCGACTTGGACAGTACCCAAAAAACTCATGCGCCGTGACATCTTGCCTAAGGTCGCCGAAGACGGCAGTTATATCAGCGATAGGCAGTTTGATGTATTTGATGTCACTGGTACTAAGGTGAATAAAACCCCACAAGAATGGCAAGAAGTTGTAAGGACTGAACCATTTCCTTATCGTTTAGTGCAGCGACCTGGGGAGATTAATGCTTTAGGTCGCTATAAGTTTCATTTCAAGAATGATTTGAATATCTATTTGCATGATACGCCCGATAAAAATTTATTCGCAGAAGATGATAGAGCGCTTTCATCTGGTTGTGTCAGGATTGAAAAAATCCAAGAGCTTGCGGAGTGGTTTGCAAGCAACGTCGTTATCGATAAACGAACTTGGCAGCGCATGCAAACAGATGCCAGCAAAACCCAGTGGTTTTCTTTATCTCAAACAGTTCCGATTCATTTTGTTTATTGGAATGCTTGGGTAGATGACGCTAACCTCGCTCAGTACCGTAATGATATTTATCATTTGAACAACACCAAACAAACAATAGTGGCGAATAATTCTACATCTAGACTTCAAAGTGCCTCTCGATAAGTGATTGACCTGATTATAACTTACTAACATGTACAAAATTTAAGCTGATTTTGTCGACTTGATCGCTTGCTATTGCCTTCCTTTCCGTTTAACTTCCCTTTCAGTTGTGTAAAAAACACACAGGTTTATATTATTAGAAAGTGGTGAGTTAATGTCTTTAGTTTGTCCTGCCCGTCGGCAAGTATTATTAGGTTTAAGTGGTGTTGCAGTCGCATCAATGTTTTCAACCCCAGCTCAAGCAAGTCGTTCAACCCAAGGTTTTAGGGAGTTGAGTTTTTATAATCGTCACACTGGCGAGCGCGAACAAGGACAGTTCTGGGCTGAAGGCGAATACAACCAGGAGACTTTATCTTTATTTAGTAAAGTACTTCGTGATCATCGACAAAACCAATCAGCTCCTATGGATAAACGTCTTTATGAGTTTGTTTATAATTTACAACAAGCCATTGGCAACACTGATGAAGTGCATGTTATCTCAGGCTATCGTTCTCCGGTGACTAACAATATGTTAGCTTCGAAAAGTAACGGAGTGGCTAAAAAAAGCTATCATATGAAAGGCATGGCGATGGATCTTGCCATCCCTGGAGTAGAGCTTAAAACATTACGTGATGCTGCACGCTCTTTAGAACTCGGCGGTGTAGGTTATTATCCACGTTCTGGTTTTATCCATGTGGATTGTGGCCCGGTCAGAAGTTGGTAAAATTTCATTTCTGTCATTAATAATCAAAGTATTGGTTCAAGTATTAAGTAAAGTACCTATTAGTCATGCAACTATGCGTTTTTTAGGCTTAGTGAACAGAGCGAATGGTATGAAATCAATGCTAATAACTTGTTGAGCTTAATGAGCTGTGTTAGAATCCGCGCGCTTTGGTTTAATTAGCTTTAGTTTAATCAATCGATTTGGTTCAAATACCAACTTTTGTGTAACCAGCATATGTATTAAACAAGCACGAGTTGTTATTGGTCGAAAATAACAACATCAATTTATTTATTTTTATTAAGTGAGAAACACATGTCTTACACTATCCAAGCTGAAATCCGTACTGAAATCGGGAAAGGTTCGAGCCGCCGCCTACGTCATGCGAATTTAGTTCCTGCTGTAATCTACGGTCCAGGTAAAGAGCCTATCTCAATCAAAATGGCTCAAAAAGATATCGTAAACATTCAATTGAATGACGATTTCTACAACACAGATTTAACTCTAGTTATCGATGGTAAAGAAGTTAAAGTACGTGTTCAAGCTATGCAACGCCACGCGTTCAAAACTTTAGTTGAACATATTGACTTCAAATTTGCTTAATCGTTAATTTGAATGAAATAAGCGCCTAACGGCGCTTTTTTTATGTCTGAATTTTACTGAGAAAATTAAAGGTAAAGGGATTAAATATTAAAGTTCTAATTATGAGAATAGAGAATAGCAAACTGACGCTAATCGACGTTGAAGCTATAATAAATATCGAGTGATTGGTTCAATGTGCCCGATACCGTTTCTAAGTACAATTGCGACAATATGTAATATCGTACGGTCATTTCGTAACCTGGGTTAAATACCCCGATACCATACTTCACCATTAAGTCTTCGCCAATATAACCACTAATTGCAACGCGGCCCTCATCGTTTGCATCGAGCTGAACATTAGAAAAACCAAACTTTTCAATTAAGCCTGTCGCAGTAGAGCCAATGTTATTGATTGCTCCACCACCAAACTGCGAACCTAATGTCAGTGCTGCTCCCATCATCAAAGCACTGTTTTGTTCATTAGTAGAACTGCCAAACCCAGCGCCAGTCACGATGTAAGATAAAATTTCCGCTTGTTCTTTAGCTGGGCTCGAAAATAACGTCACGATAGGGCGCATTGCAGTACCTGTGACTCTGACACCTGCAGTGAGATCTTCCTCTTTTATTTCACGAACCGCTTCAATATTTAAGTTAGGCACTTCAGTAGGGCCTGAGAACTGCACATCACCTGTGCTTATGGTTAAGGTTTGCCCCATAAACTTATAAGTACCTCGGCTAACTCTAATGTCCCCAAACAGTAAAGGTGGTTTAAAAGCTTGTTGTTGCAACAGTATGGTTCCGTTTAGTTTTCCACTAAGCCCCATACCGTCAATGGATACTTCTGGGCCAAGGTTAATGTTTAAATCTGAGACGATGGCATAAGGGCTAACCCTTTGCTCTTGTTCAGAGATAGAGTCTTTAAATACGACGTCAGATGACACCGCCACACCACCTTCAGCAAGCTGCACAACGGCGATTTCACCCGTTGGAATGTCAACTTTACCGGTTACAGCAAGTTGTTCTTTATTGAATTTGAGATTGATATCTGGGGATACTTGTAAAATAGCAATAGGCGGCTCGATAACAGCCAGTTTGTCGCCGTTAATATCAATGTCACCGCTGAAACGGCCTTGAGGCCAAGATAAAGTGCCATTGATTTGTGCCTGGCCGTCTCCCATCGCTACACTGCCATCAAGCAAGCCTTTTTGCCCCTTTAACGCCATGGCGAGATTTATATCATTGATAAGCGTTGGGTTACTGGTGGTTGCAATAGCACCTTTAGATAATGAAATACTGCCTTTAGCCATTGGCTTTTCAAGGTTGCCTTCAAGTGCTAAGTCAGCGGCAAATATCCCTTCGAGTGTTTCAAGTTTTGGGAAAAAACCTTGTAAGTGAGATAGGTTTAATGCATCAACATTAATATTGCCTTTTAATGCCCGACTTGGATCTGTGTTGACGGTAACTTGGCTGTTGATAGTGGCAATTTCTTCAGCCTCTACAGTAAGTTTTGCTTGCAGTACTTGTTCGTTTAGCGCTGCGGTGAGTTGTATAATATCGTAGTGTAAATTGATAAAATCTTTGCTGGTGCGCCTAAGTTCAAGTTGACCTTTTGAAAAATTGATATCAGCATTTGCTTGAAGCTTTTCTGTCTCAGACCAAGTTGCTGAGACTGAAATATCTGAATCCCCAGTCCAAGAGAATTTAGTGGGCAATATAGGCTTTAATAGTAATCCTGGCGTACCTTGAGCAGTTAATTGAATATCCCCGATTTTGCCAAACGTCGCAGGAGTTTCTATGCATAAGTGATTGTTGGGGTGGTTAATACAAAAAGGATTGACGCTACCTTGGCCATTTTTTTGATCCCACATAACCTCCACAATTCTATCAGTGGCCCATGTACCTAAAAAGTGAGTGACTGATAAAGACTTTATCTGTGCATCAAATACTTGGCTATTCTCATCGAATTTATTATCGATAATGGTATTGATAGCGAATTCACCAGCGGTAGAAAACTCAAGGTGTTGTTGATTTAGGTTTCCTGATGCGTTGATTAACAGCTGTGATAAATCGATTTCTTGCCAAGTAAACTGGTCATTAGTGATATTAAGTTTAAATTGATGCTGGCTTAACGGTAAGTAGTGAGCATTAAGATTTAACAGTTCAACTTCCATATCTAGGTATTCAAAATCAAACACCTTACCTGTGATATCGACAATCGGTTGTTGATCATCACCAGTCACATCAATTTTTGCGTAAATGCCGCCAGTAGATTGGGGCAACCACTGGCTAAGGTCGGGCACAGTAAGCTCTGCGTCGACATCCCAAATTTTATTGGCTTGACCATTAATAATAAGCTCAGCACCTAGTGCGGTTGCATGTAAGTTATCGGCATTGACCGCCAGTTGCTCATTTAACTCAATATTGCCACTGACAGTTAATGGAAACGCATTTAACGAGCCATCGAGCGCGGCATCAGCGATTTCAATGTGCCATGTTTCATCGCCAATGGTGCCGGCAGATGATAATTGACCATTGATGTTACTGGTCAACTCGGTGAGTTCGTATAAATAACTGATTTTCTCTAATTGTAAGGTTTCAGTTTCAAGTTCTGCTTGCCAGCTAAATTCATCTTTGAAGTTAAGTAAACCATTACCTTTGATGTTACCTGCATCAGATAGGATATTAATGCTTGAGATAATGAGTTGTTCACTTTCAAAACTAATGTTGGCGTTCACATCCAGTAGTGGATGAAAAGGGCTTAATAATTCGGCGTCAAATATGGCTGATTGACTGTTGATATCGCCTTTACTGGTTAACTTATCAATCTTGGCAAAATAGTCAGGCATATCCAATGGCCACTGCAGATCTGCCTTTGCTATTTCTAATTGATAATTCATTTCAGGACGACTTAAGGCAATAGTACCCTCAAAGTCGATATTGATATCACCAGATGCTGAGACTTTTACGGCTAAATCATCGAAGCCATTTTCAGCTTGAATGCTTAAGGTTTGATTGGATAACTCAGGAAGCTCTGTGACATTGTTGAGTGAGAACTGAGCATCAATTGTCATCGGGTAATCATCATTTAAACTGATATCGCCAATCAGTGTTGCATCGCCATATTGGTGAGTAACTGCTAACTCTTGAATATCGATTAAGTATTCTACGTAGCTACCTTTTAAAGCAATATGAGCAAAAGTATCTTCACGTTCGCCTAAAAGCATCACACTATCTGTGGTCGTTAATTCATCAACATAGATAGGGAAGGTCATGTAAACAGCCGGCAAATTTGCCATTGCCCATTCTTCTATATCCTGCTTGTCTGTCGCATTACTTTGCTCAGATTTGGCATCAATATCAGTCTCATCAGAGCCAAGTGGAATATCTACCAATAAATCTTTGCTGTGAAGGTAACTGACACGAAGGCCACTTTTATTCCACAGTGCTTTGCCCTGCAGACGTCCAGCGTTGTAACGCATATCATTGACACTGACTTTGACGTTATTCAAGTCCAAATGGTTAAGTCCGATGATCACTGGCAAAATAAGAGGTGAGGGCTCATCAGTTTCATCAGTATTAAGTGCTGCATCAATTACATTTGCATCCAAGTTTTGTACATTTACGCTTTGCTGATTATCGTCTTGTGTAATGTTGACAGCATTAAGACGTTCAGCATCAATTGATTGTGCTTCAGGTGCTTCAGGTGCTTCAGGTGCTTCATCAAATTCATCGGTTGCAACACGTACATTGACCTTGTTCGCTGTTAAGCTGTCGACACAAATTTGTTTATTGAACAAACAAGTAGGTACCCAGGATAAAGATAAATCTTCAACTTCAACGGATACCCCATTCATTGACCAACTGGCATAATCAAACTCGAGGTGTTTGTTAATGGTGCCCGAACGAATATCCAATTCAAGATTAGGAACAAATTGATTGGCAAGCAAAACACTAATCCGAGCGCCGATAGGGGTGCCAAGTAAGACGGCTACAATGATAAGTATCAGTAAAGGAATGTAGATAAAAAGACGCGTGGACAGTTTAAAAGCACTCCAGCATCTTTTTAAAGCTGACTTTGGCGGTGTCGCCGCAGGAATTGTCCCATTCGTTGAACGTGTATTGTCTGCCGTTGGGGAAGATTTTTCAGTCATTATAGATCTGTCCCCATTGTTAAGTGAATTCGCCAAGAACGATCAATCGTGGTGGTTTCTTTTAGGCCGACACCGACGTCCAATTTGATCGGACCAATAGGTGAAATCCAATGGATCCCGCCGCCGACTGACACAACAGGTTCAAACTGCTCTGTATCAAATGCATTACCCGCATCAACAAAAGTGCCGACTCGCCATGTATCTGTTAAATAGTACTGGTATTCTAAACTACCCACCACGAGATAACGTCCACCTACAACCTGACGTGATACACCGCCTTCAGAGTTGATATATTCGATGTAAGGACCAAGTTCTTGGTAACCATAACCACGAATGGTTTGGTCGCCACCTGCAAAATATCGCAAAGAAGGTGAAATTTGAGCAATCTCATCAGAATCAGCGATATTTGCACCCATATCGAGTCGAGTGACAATGCGGTGACGGTCAAAAAAAGTGTCAATCCACTTAAATTTAGCTTCAATTTTAGTCAAATTAATTTCTGAGCCTAAACTTGAGTTACCGTATTCAATACTGTAGACCTGCCTGAAACCAGATTTAGGGTCGAGTGTATTATCGCCTCGAGTGGTTTTACCAATCCCGATGCCAAATAATAAAAACTTTGGATCATAATCGGTGTCGGACTGGTTATAAAACTCTTGGTTAAATTCTACCGAGTAGCCAAACAACCAATCATTATCTAACCTCTGTTGTCTGATCACCCCTATTAAACGTTTTTCTGACTCAAGCTGGCCCGTGTAATCGTAACTACGGTCATCAGGATTATAGTCCTGTGTTACCCCGTATTTATCTCGTAATAAACCCACTCGAAATTTCAGTTGGTCATCTAAAGGATGAGTCAATGGAATAGTGTAGGTGGTTAAGAATTTAGGTTTATCCGGTGACCACTCCATGGTGGTTTCTTGAGTATGTCCATAGCTGTTAATCTGCGGCATACGCCAAGTGAGTCGTACTCTTGGATCAATCGAAGATTTCTCGGCGTTATTACCAATGTCAGCACCTAAACCCACTTCAAATGAATGTGTCGGGCGCGGGCCTAATTCTACTTTAATGGGTATTTCAGTATTCGACATTCCATCAAGTTGCGGTAAGACTTTAATGCCAGCGAAATACCCTGTATCAATCAGGTTTCGATTTAAACGATTTAGCCGCTGAGTTGAATATTTGGCATGGGGATCAAACGGGATAAGGTTTTCTAAAATATCGTCGTTAACGGTTTGACCTGAAAATTCGACATTACCAATTGAATAGCGTTTACCAGATTCAAAATAGAGGTGGATCCGTGCGGTATTCAAATCTCGATTGACTTCAATGTCTGAGCGTGTGAATGAACCATCAAAATAGCCGCGAGCTAGCGCTAAGGTAACCAGTTGAGATTTAAGCTCAGAGTAAACACCATGATTTAATACATCGCCAGGTTTGATTGTCAGCAGGTTCATCCATCGATTAAAACTGCTGTCATCGAGCATCTCATCACTGAACTTTATGTCTATCCATTCAATGATGGTAGGTTTGCCCTCATCAATCGACACATTTAATGTCCACGGGCCTTTTTCTGCTTCGGTTACTTCAATATCGACTTTTGCGTGATAATGCCCCATCGATTCTAAAGCGGCATTAACATTGTCTTCGACGGTAAATAAGAAGGCACGGCGTTGTACTGCAGAGTTGGGACTTTCACCCAGATGAGCTCGAATATTCTTGTTAAGCTTGTCAGAGGCACCTGTTAATTTGATATTTAGCCAATCATCTTTTGCCCAAGCGAAATTCGATGCTATCGAAACGAGAGCAACGCAAATGACTAGGCAATACTTAAACGATTTGGATAACAATGAATGAATGCTTATCAACGGCCAATTACTTATAACCTATTGTCGCCAGAATACTGCTAACAGGCAAGGTTATGATTGAAATTACCGCCTGAAATGGTTACAAAGATACAAACCGATCAAGGACTTGCTTAAAATGAAAACAATAACGCTCGCTTTCGCTATTTCAATGACACTTTTTTCCAGTATATCTTTTGCTAATAATGACAAGCCATTTGCATTAGCCATTCATGGTGGGGCTGGTACGATCAAAAAATCCAGTTTTACGCCAGAACAAGAACAAGCCTATCGTGCCAAATTAAAAGAGGCAGTAGATGCTGGCTACACGGTACTAGAAAAGGGTGGTTCAAGCCTTACAGCAGTCACAACAGCCATTAATGTGCTTGAAGATTCACCGTATTTCAATGCAGGTAAAGGTGCGGTTTATACCCATAATGAAGAGCATGAAATGGATGCGTCTATCATGGACGGTAATACCATGAATGCAGGCGCAGTTGCGGGCGTTAAGCACATAAAAAATCCTATTGATTTGGCAAGATTAGTTATGGATGAATCTGTGCACGTTATGTTGTACGGCCAAGGTGCTGAAGAGTTTGCTTTAACCCAAGGAGTGCCATTAGTTGCTAATGAAACCTTTAATACTCAAAAACGCTATGAAGGATTACAGCGAGCTAAAGCTAAAATGGCCGAAGCCAAGAGTAGTGCTGATTACCAAGCGGCGCACCAACAATTAGACACAGAATACAAAGTGGGCACCGTGGGCGCTGTGGCATTAGATAAACAAGGCAACATTAGCGCAGGTACCTCAACAGGGGGAATGACAAACAAACGCTATGGCCGAATTGGTGATGCCCCTGTTATTGGTGCTGGCACCTATGCTGAAAATGGTGTTTGTGCAGTATCAGCCACAGGACATGGTGAATATTTCATCCGTTACCAAGTGGCAGGTGATATTTGCGCTAAAGTGAAATACCAACAAAAATCGATTATTCAAGCCGCTGATGAAGTCATAAACCAACGCTTAATCACAGCTGGTGGAACAGGCGGGGTTATTGCTATTGACCATCGCGGTAATATTGCCACGCCATTCAATACCGAAGGCATGTACCGCGCGACTCGAAAAAGTGGCGAACAAGCTAACATTATGATTTGGCGTGACCAGTAATGAGCTCATACTGTCGTTAATGGTTAGAATGGATTGGGCTTAGCTAAATGAAAAAGCATCAGATTATCTGGTGCTTTTTTATTGTCCATTCAAAGATGCTTTAGTTAAAGAAAGGTTTAATCGAATATCACAATCTATTAATTCAATCATCGCTTTATTAGGATTTTGACTACAATCAATATGAAGACTAAAAATAATACTAGAGCGTGTTGTTAGCTTTTGTTGTTAACTCATGTAGCTTGCGCAAGTAAAGGTTTAAGGGGTATCACTATGGATTCAATCAAAATCTCAGAATATATGGATCGTCAGCCAGTTTTATTAAAAGCCAATATGTCACTGGCTACGGCGGTGGAACATTTATTAGGCAAGAATAAAGCAGGTGCTGCAGTGGTTGATAATGACGGCGCCTTGGTGGGCTTTTTATCACAGCAAGATTGTTTATCTGTGATGCTTAAAAGTAGCTATCACTGCGATATGACAGAAACAGTGAAAGATTGTATGAAGACAGATGTATTAACCGCATCACCTGATGGCAGTATTTTACAGTTAGCAGAACAAATGCTTGGTGCTAAACCGAAAATTTATCCTGTAGTACAAGGCTCGAAAGTTATCGGTACCATTAATCGTACCGATGTACTCAAAGCAATGAATATCTATATGCAGCAATGTTACTTAACGCCTGCATAATCTAAGTATTTACGCCGCTGTTTTTTTTAAACTAATACCATTCAGTCTAGTTCCTTGCTAGGATCGCAGTTTTTGAAATACTTGCTAGGAATTAGATTTGAATTCGGACCAACACCCGCTCTCTAAAGCATACCTAAACTCTTGTTATCAAACCGATGCAGCAAGAATTCGTCGTCGTTTGTATCAATTAAATAAAGAGCCTCAGTCTGAAAAGAAAGATCAAGTCTTAGCAAAGTTAACCGAGCAAGCGACTCAAGCTTATGAAAAGGCGCAGTTAAGGCTTAAAAATAGCCCTGCAGTGACCTATCCAGATGCGTTACCTGTTTCACAAAAACGCGGCGATATTGCCGATGCGATAGCCAATAACCAAGTGGTGATTGTTGCGGGTGAAACAGGCTCAGGTAAAACAACCCAGTTACCAAAAATATGTTTAGAGCTGGGCTTAGGTACCCGTGGATTAATTGGTCATACCCAACCTAGGCGTCTTGCTGCCCGCAGCGTCGCTAATCGCGTTGCTGAAGAAATTAATAGTCCGCTAGGTGAGGTTGTTGGCTTTAAGGTGCGTTTTGCTGATTCTATTAGTCAAGATAGCTACGTTAAACTGATGACTGACGGTATTTTGCTTGCAGAATTGACCTCAGATAAATTCTTAAATCAGTACGATGCGATTATTATCGATGAAGCCCATGAGCGTAGCTTAAACATTGATTTTATTTTAGGGTATCTAAAACAAGTTCTTAAAAAACGTCCCGACTTAAAAGTGATTATTACTTCGGCAACTATTGATGTCGAACGTTTTTCAAAACACTTCAATAATGCGCCCGTCATTGAAGTCTCGGGCCGTACATTCCCTGTAGAAACCCGATATCGTCCATTGGTGCGCGATACCGATGCTGACTTAGATGTCAGTGATGGCATTTTCTCAGCGGTTGACGAGTTGATTGCTGAAGGCCCAGGCGATATTTTGATTTTCATGAATGGTGAGCGAGAAATTCGTGACACCACTGAAATGCTGCGTAAGCAGAAATATCGCGATACTGAAATTTTACCGCTCTATGCGCGTCTGTCTTATGGCGAGCAATCAAAAGTCTTTAAGAGTCACATAGGCCGTCGTATTGTATTAGCAACTAACGTCGCCGAAACGTCATTAACCGTGCCGGGTATTCGCTATGTGATTGACCTAGGTACCGCCCGAATTAGCCGTTATAGCTATCGCACCAAGGTACAACGTTTACCAATTGAGCCGATTTCACAAGCCAGTGCTAATCAGCGACAGGGGCGTTGTGGTCGTGTTGGTCCAGGTATTTGTATTCGTCTGTACGATGAAACTGACTTTATTCAACGTCCTGAATTTACCGATCCTGAAATTTTGCGAACCAATCTTGCTTCAGTTATTTTGCAAATGCTCGCGATTGGCTTAGGAGATATTGCTGGTTTCCCATTTATTCAGCCGCCAGAACAAAAACATATTCGTGATGGTTTTTTACTTCTAGAAGAGTTGCAAGCCGTTAAGCAAAAGCGCAAAGATTTAGTATTGACTAATCTGGGGCGTAATTTAGCGAAAATACCGTTAGATCCTCGCTTAGCACGTATGGTGCTTGAAGCTAAAGATATGAATTGTTTACATGAGGTAATGGTGATTGCTTCAGGTTTATCGATTCAAGATCCGCGCGAAAGACCGATTGAAAAGAAGCAAGCCGCCGATGAGTGTCATCGCCGTTATGCCGACAAGGACTCAGATTTTGTCAGTTGGGTGAACCTTTGGGATCATATTAAAGATCAAAAACACGAGCTATCAGCAAGCCAGTTTAGAAAACAATGTCGTGAAGAGTACCTAGCCTATTTGCGTGTACGTGAATGGCAGGATTTATACACTCAAATAAAACAAGCGGTTCATGATTTAAAGTGGCGTTTAAATGATACTCCTGCTAGCTATGACGACCTGCACAAAGCCTTATTATCAGGTTTGTTAAGCCACATTGGTTTTAAAGATGCGAATAACGAATATTTAGGCGCGCGTAATCGTAAGTTCTTTGTATTCCCTGGTTCTCCTTTGGCGAAAAAAGGGCCAAAGTGGATTATGGCGGCTGAAATGACCGAAACGTCTCGTCTTTTCGCTCGTTGCTGCGCCAAAATTCAGCCAGAATGGTTAGAACCATTAGCGGCGCATCTCATTAAGAAAAACCATTTAGAACCTCATTTTGAGGCCAAACCAGCCAGTGTTATCGCCTTTGAAAATCAAGTGCTTTATGGGCTGACAGTGGTGAATCGCCGCAGAGTGCAATATGGCCCAATCGATCCTGTGGAATCACGTGAAATATTTATTCGCAGTGCATTAGCTGAAGGGCAATTACAGACTAAAGAACCTTTCTTTATCAAGAATCAGCAACTGCTGAATGATATCGAGTCTCTAGAGCATAAGTCTCGTCGCCGCGATATCTTGGTTGATGAGCAAGTGTTGGTGGACTTTTATGATCCATTAGTCCCGCAGGGTATTTATAACGCGCCATTATTCTTTAAGTGGTGGAAAGAAGCCCGTAAGCAAAACCCTGAGTTATTAGATTTCAATCAAGATTTATTAATGCAGCGCAGTGCAGATCATATTTCAGCATTGGATTTCCCTGAAGTGTGGCACAAAGCCAATTTAGGGCTACAAGTGAGTTATCACTTTGAGCCAGCAGCTGTTGATGACGGTGTGTCAGTGCATATTCCGGTGGCGTTAATCAACCAAATCGACACTGATGATTTTGATTGGTTAGTACCAGGGCTTAGAGAAGAAAAAGTTGTCGCATTGATTAAGTCACTACCGAAAAATCTACGCCGTAATTTCGTACCCGCGCCAGATTATGCCCGCGCATGTGTACAAGCAATGGAGCCGTTTTCGATGCCTTTGCTTGATGCGATGTGTAAGCAGTTACTTCGTATGACAGGTACTCGTATCAGCGGTGATGATTTCGATTTAACTCAGTTAAGCGCTCATTTAGCCGTTAACTTCAAAGTTGAGGATGATAAGCATCGCCTTGTGGATCAAGGGCGCGATTTAGACAGCCTTAAAGATAAATTACAAGGCGTTGTGGCAAAAGCGATTCGTAACGTGGCTGAAGATGGTATTGAAAAGAAAGAGATAACCACTTGGTCATTTGGTGATTTACCTAAGCAATATCAAAAACGTAAAGGTAATTATGAAGTTAAAGCTTATCCGGCTTTAATTGACGAGAAAAGCCAAGTATCAATTAAGTTGTTTGATGATGAATTTGAAGCTGAGCGTCAACATCGTATTGGTTTACGCCGCTTATTACTGATCAATATACCGTCTCCTGTTAAGCATTTACAAAAGGCGCTGCCAAATAAAGCTAAACTTGCGATGTATTTCAATCCATTCGGGCAAGTGCAATTGCTGATTGACGACATTATTTCTGCATCGGTGCAGCAGCTACTTGATGAGAAAAAATTAGATGTTCGAAATGAAGCTCAATTTGAACAAGCTAAAGATTGGGTTAGACAAGAGCTAAACGGCTATGCAGAGCAAATTTCACTGCAAGTTGAGCAAGTATTGACGATTTATCAGCGGATTAAAAAGCGTTTAAAAGGCAAGATCAGTTTAGATATTGCTTTTGCAATGAGTGATATTAATAACCAGCTGGATAAATTGGTATTTAAAGGCTTTGTTGAGCACTGTGGCTGGAGTCGATTAGCCGATGTCGCTCGTTACTTAAAGGCGATTGAAAACCGCTTAGATAAGTTACCCGTTGATCCTACTCGTGACAGATTGCACATGCAAAGCATTGCTAAAGTGGACGACTTGCTTAAAGCGCAGCTGGCTAAAGTACCTAAAATGCAGCCAATTCCTGAGTCTTTATTAGAAGCTCGTTGGATGATAGAAGAGTACCGCGTATCTTGTTTCGCCCAAGTCCTTGGCACTGCTTATCCTATTTCAGAAAAACGGATTGTGATGCACATAAATCAAGTTTAACGACTCAGAGATTTATCACCTAAATGATAATTAAGCGAGTAATAGTCTGTACGCTATTATTCGCTTTTTATTATCTTAAACAAAAAGACCTGTTGTTAGTAGATTGTGTGGTGAGATGATTGAATGTGACATAAGTATACTGCTTTCGTGATCTTTCTTGTAAGACTTACAGTTTCACCCTACTAAAAAGCACTATAAAACGAGTTATTTACAAATTGAACATACATTTCTGAAAGCTTTTTGTAATTATTGGTGGGATTGGAACTATATGCTTGGTATAATCAGAACCAAGAAGTAATGATGGCTACTGCTTCTCTGTAAAGGAAAATGTCACCCCCTAAATAATAGACATTCCTTGCCCCCTACAAAACGACCTTAGGTTGATAGGAGTTACTATGGAAGTTCATGAATACGAAAATGCTTATTATCAAGTAAAAGATGACGTTCTAGAGTCACTACCTACTGATGAAGAATAAGTAGATTGAACTAATACTATTAGCTCTTTCTCAAGCATAAAAAAAGCAGCCTAGCTGCTTTTTTTATGCTTAAAATTTGATTATTTACAGTTAAAACCTTCGGTGTTCTATCTGTGACGATTTCTAAATAATGACATTTATTAATGCTTCTTGTTGTCACAGTAACGCGATATGAAAGCTAGTGCATGTTATAGGTCTATACGACCTTTCTCAGTTAATACTTCAACTATCGTCCAACGTTTGCCATTTTTTACCAGCTTAATGGTGCGGTCATCTACCCAAGGGCTACCACCACGTAAACCCTCCATCTTTACCTTTACATCAACCTCGTCGGTGAATTTTCGAAAGAAGTCGATGTCGATATCATCAATACTCATATTGACGTCAGTCATAGACAAACCGAGTACATGCCGCTGTACCGCAGAAGCGATATGGTAATGAGACATGATATCTTTGAGTTCTTGGCTTACATAGACTTTGGCTTTCTCTATATCACGCTCAACATAGATTGCAGTAAAAAAACCAATGGAGACCTGTTCAGGACTTAAGGCTTTTTCTAATCTGCCTTGTTGACTGTCTTCTGCTGGAGAGCAAGCCGTTATGAGTAATAAGCTGAAGATGACAAAATATTTATGCATGATTTTATTGCTGTTTCTACGTGATAAGCCAGTATCGCTATTTCAGAAGCTAGAAACAAGTTTCAAACTAGATTTTGCAAATTTTGTATAAATATCTTGACTGATAAAAGGAGACATGTCATACCTTAAGAGTAGTTATAAAATAAGTATTATTATCCATTCCTGACTTGCTGATAAAGTTTGGTGGATAACTTTGGGTTATCCACAAAATCTGTGGACAACTTTGTTGAATACTATTAGCCGTGTTTGTAAGGTTATAATATTTAACAATTTTAAGGGGTGGTTAAAAAATAACACCCTTCAGTTTACTTGTGTAAGTTTTTAAGATTATCTCAATATTTCTTCTTTTTTATCCTCTTTTTCCCTTGCAATTATATTAAAACTACTTACTGAAATACCATTATTAACTCAGTTTAATAACGTGATATTTATCCCAAGTATGATGAAACTTTTTTGACCCAAACTCTGCGGCTGAATGCCTATTTGTTGATAAAAGCTTATTGAAATGACTGTTGGTTTGTAGGAATGAGAAGTGTTCTTTTGAATTGAAAGTGGTTTATTAAGATGAGAATCAATTTGGTGAATTGCATAATAGGTTAGCTCTCTATTCTCTATTCTCTATTCTCTAATCTCTAATCTCTAGTTGTTAACTCTCGTTTTTGGCCTTTAACTTGTTAGGTTTAGCTTCTTTATAATCAGCTTGAATCAAAGACAATAAAAAAGCACTCACGTGTTAACGAGAGTGCTTTTTTGTCTTCCCAGGCTTCCATTTTATGGCGCTGGGTAGTTAACTAGCTTTTATTGCTCATTTTGAGCGGCTTGAATAGCCGTCAATGCAATCGTATAAACGATATCATCGACTAAAGCGCCACGTGATAAATCGTTTACTGGCTTGCGCATACCTTGCAGCATTGGGCCAATACTGATGAGATCTGCACTACGCTGAACCGCTTTGTAAGTTGTGTTACCCGTGTTTAAGTCTGGGAATACAAATACTGTGGCTTTACCTGCTACAGGACTGTCTGGTGCTTTAGAGCGAGCGACATTCTCCATTACAGCTGCATCGTATTGCAAAGGGCCGTCGATGATTAAGTCAGGACGCTTCTCTTTCGCGATTCGAGTGGCTTCACGTACTTTATCAACATCAGAACCCGTACCAGAAGTACCCGTTGAGTAACTGATCATAGCAACACGTGGTTCAATACCAAATGCCGCTGCAGATTCTGCTGATTGAATCGCAATATCGGCTAGTTGATCTGGGTTTGGATCTGGGTTAATTGCACAGTCACCGTAAACCAAAACTTGATCAGGCATTAGCATGAAGAAAATTGATGATACTAAGCTTGAACCTGGTGCGGTTTTAATCAGTTGTAGTGGTGGACGAATCGTGTTGGCCGTGGTGTTTACCGCGCCAGAGACAATGCCATCAACTTCGTCTTGAGCAAGCATCATAGTACCTAGTACCATGTTGTCTTCTAATTGCTCTTTAGCAACAACTTCAGTCAGCCCTTTGTGGCGACGTAACTCCAACATACCTTCAACGTAACGACCTCGAGCCTCTAGAGGATCGATAATTTGTACGCCTTCACCTAACACGACATCTTGAGATGAAGCGATACGTAAAATTTCTTCAACGTTACCTAACAGTACACAACGGGCAATGCCACGTTCAGCACAAATAGATGCAGCTTTAATGGTTCTAGGTTCTTCACCTTCAGGCAATACAATGGTTTTCTTTGCTGCGCGAGCAAGCTCAGTTAACTTATATCTAAATGCTGGTGGTGATAAACGGTGCTCGCGTGGTGAGTTTTGAGTCACGCTTTCAATCCAGCTTTGGTCAATATGACTTGCGACATATTCTTGAACGCTATCAATGCGAACAGCATCATCGACAGGTACTTCATGATCAAAACGTTGAATATTAAGCGAGGTTTGCCAAGTGTTACTGTCGATTAAGAATACAGGTAAACCTGTTTCAAAAGCGCGTTCACATAAGGCCATGATTTCAGGCTCAGGCTCGTAACCACCGGTTAATAAAAGAGCGCCAATTTTCACGCCATTCATTGCAGCAAGACAAGCTGACACAATCACATCAGAACGATCACCAGAGGTAACCAGTAAAGAGTTTGTTCGAATGTGCGTGACCATGTTTGGAATACTACGAGCACAGAAGGTCACTTTACGCAGACGACGAGTATTCATTTCACCAGCATTGATGATTTTAGCATTTAAATGCTTAGCTAAATCAGATGCGCGAGGTGAAACCAAATCGAGGTTATATGGCACACTACCTAGAATACGCAGTGGGCTTTTACCTGGAAGCTGGAACATTGCAGACGTATCATTAGTTGATGCTTCAGCGTGATCAAAGACTTCAGAAAGATCAGGACGAGCACGTCCTTCATCGTCAACAGGTGCGCCAATTTTATTGATAATTGAACCAATAAGACGTTTGTTTTTGTGACCACCCCATGAGTTGTAAGCGATCTCTAATCGGTTCATTAGCCCGTTAGGAGAGTCGTTACCTGGTGTGGCAATGAAAATCACATCGGCATCAAGTGCTTTAGCTATTTCAAAATTGATATCGTCAGAGAAAGGGTGAGTGCGAGTCGGTACTAAACCTTCAATCACAATCGTTTCAGTGTTGGCTGCACATTCGCTTGCTCGAGCAATAATTTGCTCCATTAATACGTCGATTTGCTCAGAACGAATTAAGTTCTCAGCATGTTCCATTGAAAATGGCTCAAGCGGATTAACAGTCGGTGAATGGCTTAAAATAGTGGTTGAACGTTCTGGGCCGTTATCACCATTGCGAATTTGTGCAATTGGTTTGAAGAACTGAACTTTAACACCTTTGCGTTCAAGCGCGCGCACCATCCCAAGGCTCAGTGAAGTCAAACCAACACCGGTCCCAATTGGGATTAACATAATATTACGAGACATAAAGACCTCTAAATTTAGCGTAAGTAAAGCCTGCTTGGCAGGCTGTTACGAATTGGCAATGGTGATTAAGCAGTGATCAGCTTAATAGCATCTTCCGCGATAACCCACTCTTCATTAGTTGGGATAACCATCGCGACTGTGCTGCCTTCTTCTGTAATAATGCCGTCTTTACCGAAACGTGCTGCTAGGTTTTTCTCTTCGTTCACGTTGAAGTTAAAGATAGCTAGCATTTCTAATACTTTTGCACGAATAATGTCAGAGTTTTCACCGATACCACCAGTAAATACCACAGCATCTAAACGTCCTAAAGGCACAGTATAAGAAGCAATGTATTTCGCTAAACGGTAGCAGAAGATTTCTAATGCTAAGGTTGCGCCTTTATGGCCATCTTTATAGCCGTCTTCAATGCCGCGACAATCATTAGTCAGTTCAGATATACCTAACAAACCACTTTGTTTGTTTAATAGGTTGTTTACTTCATCAATGGTGTAACCGAGTTGGTTAACTAAGTGATAGATAATTGAAGGGTCCATGTCACCACAACGTGTGCCCATAACCAAACCCTCTAGTGGGGTTAATCCCATAGAAGTATCAACACTCTTACCGCCTTTAACTGCAGTAACAGAAGCGCCATTACCTAAATGGGCAACAATTACATTAGTATCAGCTGTGTCTTGGTTAAGTACTTTAGCCGCTTCACGGCTAACAAATAAATGGCTTGTACCGTGCATACCGTAGCGACGAATACCATGTTCACGGTATAGCTTATATGGCAATGCATAAATGTATGCATGTTCAGGCATGGTTTGGTGGAATGCGGTATCAAACACGGCGACCTGCGGCAGAGCTGGGAACGAAGCCATTGCAGCACGAATACCGATTAAATGCGCAGGGTTATGAAGTGGCGCTAATGAAGCACAATCTTCAATACCTGTAATGACGTCTTCGTTAATGATCACAGAACGAGAGTACTTCTCGCCACCGTGAACGATACGGTGACCGATTGCTTCAATTTGAGCCGCTAATTCTGGCTGGTCAGCAAGAATATTGTTAACTATGTATTCAACAGCTTCACGGTGAGCGGTAAATGCGCCAAGTTTGGCTTCATTTTTTGCGCCGTTAACTTTCCATTTGATGCGTGAATCTTCTAAACCGAAGCATTCAGCAAGTCCTGATATGTGATCATCACCTGAAACAGCATCAATTACAGCGAATTTTAAAGATGAGCTACCGCAGTTGAGTACTAGTACGAGTTTTTGTGACATGTTGAGACCTTTTCGTCTGAGTCGTGCAAAGTTTAAATTGACGTGAAATGTGTTATTTCAACTATCAATCATAGTTAATTAATGACTAAACAACCGATAAATTTACCGTAAATTTGGGGCTAATTATCGCTGTGTGCTATGGTGCATATATATTTCAAATCTTATAGGGCGTAACGTTGAGCGTAAAAGTGTTCAAAATCATAGGTGACGGCCGTCGTTATATGAAAGCTTGGCCTATGGTTCGACAACTTGGGTTTTATTTCCCTGAATACCGCGTTGTTAGGGCAACCCATCTTGGCATTATGTTGATGCCATTTTTCGCTATCTTGGCTGCAATTAGCCAAGTGTATGTCAATGGCTGGGCGTTTCTGCCTCAGGCGATTGCGATACTGTTATTCTTTATCAGTTTGCCTATTCAAGGCTTGTTATGGTTAGGTTTACGAGCTAAACACCCATTACCAATAACACTGTTTGATTGGACCAACCAATTAACCACCAAAATGAGTTCCATGGGCATAACTTGCCAACCTTTAGGGGCTAAAGCGTGTTATTTAGATATGGCGCTTATTTTAAAAACGGCGTTTGAACGTTTAGATAAAAGTTACTGGGAACAGCTTTAATCGCTGTTTCGGTTAATTTATCAATAGTCAGCTTTTATACCGCGCTCAGTGAATACAGCCTTTATGGCTTCCATGGTTTCTTTACTAGGTGGTTTGGTATCAGCTAATGAGTAAGTCTCACCAAATGCTTCCCATTTGTGGGTGCCGAGTTGGTGGTATGGCAGTAACTCTACCTTTTCAACATTCTTCATTGGTTCAATAAAGTCGGCTAATGCTTTCGCAGAAACGAGATCTTCAGTAAAGCCATCTACAACGACATATCTTACCCAGGTCTTTTGGTTACGTTTGGCTAAATATTCTGCGAATTGCAACGTACGCTGATTGCTGACCTTGGTTAAATCGATGTGCTTGGCATCATCCATTTGTTTAATGTCCAGTAACACTAAATCGGTATTATCGAGTAACTCGTCAATCACCGGAGTGTATTTACGTACAAAACCATTAGTATCAAGGCAAGTATGGAGATCATTTTCTTTGCAGGCTTTGAAAAGTTCTGTCACAAATTCAGCTTGGAGAATGGCTTCTCCACCTGTTGCTGTGACGCCACCAGATTGTAGAAAAGGTTTGTAACTGATGATTTGCCCCATGAGCTCATCAACAGTGACTTCCTTACCGCCGTCTAAATCCCAAGTGTCGCGATTATGGCAGTATTGGCATTTCATTAAACATCCCTGCATAAACGCGACATAGCGGATACCAGGACCATCAACGGTGCCAAAAGATTCAATAGAGTGGATACGACCTGTGGTCATGATGTCTCCAAACAAGCAAAAAAAAAATGGTTGTACTAAATGTTATGGATGAACATAACGGTATATTAGTACAACCAATTTTAAGAAGTATTACAAGCCTTTAGTGAAAGTACGAGTAATTACATCTTGTTGCTGTTCAGGTGTTAGCGCGTTGAAACGTACAGCGTAACCTGAGACTCGAATGGTTAATTGTGGGTACTTTTCAGGGTTCACAATCGCATCTTCAAGCATTTCACGGTTCATAACGTTAACGTTCAAGTGCTGACCACCTTCGCTGTTAGCGTTACTCATGAAGTAACCATCCATTAGCGATGCAAGGTTAGAACGACGTCCAGTCTCATCTTTACCTAACGCATTTGGCACGATAGAGAAAGTGTATGAAATACCATCTTGAGCGTGAGCAAATGGTAGTTTCGCTACTGAAGTCAGTGAAGCGATAGCACCGTTTTCGTCACGGCCATGCATTGGGTTTGCACCTGGAGCAAATGGTGCACCAGCTGGACGACCATCAGGTGTTGTACCTGTTTTCTTACCATAAACAACGTTAGAAGTGATGGTTAAGATTGACTGTGTTGGAATCGCATTGCGGTACATTTTCTTGTTACGGATCTTAGCCATGAAACGCTCAACTAAGTCACAAGCAATGTCATCTACGCGTGGGTCATTGTTACCAAATTTCGGGTAGTCACCTGAAATATCAAAGTCGATTGCAATACCGTCTTCATCACGGATTGGCTTAACCGTACCGTATTTGATTGCAGATAATGAATCGGCAGCAATTGACAGACCAGCGATACCACATGCCATAGTACGACGAACATCACGATCATGAAGTGCCATTAACGCTGCTTCATAAGAATATTTGTCATGCATGTAATGGATAGAGTTAAGTGCTGTCACATATTGTGTCGCTAACCAATCCATTAAGCCGTCTAAACGACCCATCACATCATCAAACTCCAATACTTCTGAAGTGATTTTGTCAGCAACGGGGGCAATTTGTGTCTTCATTTTTTCATCTACGCCACCATTGATAGCGTAAAGCATGGTCTTCGCTAAGTTAGCGCGAGCACCGAAGAACTGCATGTGTTTACCTACAATCATAGGGCTGACACAACAAGCGATTGCGTAATCGTCAGATTCGAAATCTGGACGCATTAAGTCATCGTTTTCGTACTGGATTGAGCTTGTATCGATAGACACTTTGGCACAGAAGTTTTTAAAGCCCTGTGGTAAAGCATTCGACCATAAAACAGTAATGTTTGGCTCAGGGCTTGGGCCCATGTTGTATAAAGTGTGTAAGAAACGGAAGCTGTTCTTAGTCACTAAAGTTCGGCCATCTAAACCCATACCTGCAACTGATTCAGTTGCCCAGATTGGGTCGCCAGAGAATAACTCATCGTATTCAGGAGTACGTAGGAAACGAACCATACGTAATTTCATCACGAAATGGTCAACCATTTCTTGCGCTTGTTCTTCCGTAATAACGCCGTTAGCGATGTCACGTTCGATGAAGATATCAAGGAATGATGAAGTACGGCCTAATGACATTGCCGCGCCATTTTGGCTTTTAACTGCAGCAAGGTAACCGAAGTAAGTCCACTGAATTGCTTCTTTAGCATTCGTTGCCGGTAAAGAAATATCACAGCCATATTTTGCTGCCATTTTCTTCATTTGACCTAATGAACGATGTTGCTCAGCAATTTCTTCACGTAGTTGCATAGTGCTTGATAAATCTTCGCCAGCTTCAAAACCTGCTTGCAGAGAAGAGAACTGAGCGAATTTATCTTGCATTAGGTAATCGATACCGTAAAGCGCGATACGACGGTAATCACCAATGATACGACCACGGCCGTATGCATCAGGTAAACCCGTTAAGATACCTGATTTACGACATGCCATAATTTCAGGGGTATAAACATCGAATACACCTTGGTTATGGGTTTTACGTAATTCAGAGTAAGTGTACTTAACATCTTCGTCTAATACGCGGTCGTATGCTTTACAAGACCCTTCAACCATACGAATACCACCATTAGGTAGCATTGCACGCTTAAGCGGCGCGTCAGTTTGTAAACCAACGATAGTCTCTAAATCTTTGTTGATGTAACCAGCATCATGAGAAGTAATGGTTGAAACCATTTTAGTGTCGAAATCAACAGGAGCGTGAGTGCTGTTCTCTTGCTTGATACCGACCATCACTTTTTCCCAAAGTGTTTCAGTAGCTTGAGTAGCACCTGCTAGGAAAGACTCATCACCTTCATAAGGTGTGTAGTTTTTCTGAATAAAGTCACGAACATTAACTTCAGTTTTCCAATCGCCAGCTTCAAAACCTTGCCAAGCGTTTGCAAATAATTCTGTTTTATCGGTCATGGTAATTTACCTTCTCGTTAATTGACTGCTGATGTGCCATATGATGGTAGTGGATAACTGTTACAACCAATTGGCATATCAAAAAATTGAGACCCCTATAAATGGATAATTGATAGGGCATCTAATCTGTTAGCTTTTACAATAAAATCGTTACTGTAGAAGCGAATAATTCATCAAATGTAAATTGGTAAGACCAATTTACCTAAAGAATATTAGCATAGGTTTTATGCAACTTCACTTAATTAAATCAAAATCGAATAAGATATGGGCAAAAATGTTATCTGGCTAACACTTTTTGCGCAAAAAGTTTTTTAATCACTCATTAGTCACTACTCTTGCAGCTTATTGTTAGCTAGCTTTGTGTTGCCTTCTTATCGCTATATAGCTTTGCTATACTGTTTTATAGCATCTTTTAGATGAGCTGATCATTTATTAGCGAAAACTTAGCAAATATATGAAAGTGTTTAGCCAAGTTCGTATGAAAAACCTTGGTATTACCAATTTATTTGTATGATTTATAAATGACGTTATAAAGCAGTGATTCAGTTCAAGTCTGTAGCGCAAGTTTGTTTAGGTAAATAGCACAAGCGATTTACTTTGTTAATCCTATTTTAGTGTTAAAAGTTTTGAGGTTTATATGCAGAAATTAACCGGTGAAGAGCGCCAGAGTTCGGCGAATTCAACGACCGAGTTAACAAATAAGTCGCCAGCGCCAACAACTTATGAACAAGCTGAAAAGTTTGGTTTAGCAAAGGTGGCTAAAAGTCCTTGGCAGTCGTTTATTTTGTCGATATTTGCCGGTGCCTTTATTGCAATTGCATTTGTATTTTATGTCACTGTGACCACGGGCAGTACCGGTGGTTGGGGTATGACGCGTTTCATCGGCGGTATTGCGTTTAGTTTAGGTCTTATTCTTGTTGTGGTATGCGGTGCGGAGCTATTTACCAGTACGGTATTAACCTCTATACCTTGGGCACAAAAACAAATTAAAACGTCGACGCAGTTGCAGTGCTGGGCACGTGTATACGCGGGGAACTTAGTTGGCGCATTGATTATGGTGTTGTTGATTATGATGTCGCGGATGTTTGAGCTCAATGGTGGACAATGGGGGGTAAACGCTTTGAATATTGCCCAACATAAAATTCATCATACTTGGCTACAAGCATTCACTTTGGGGATTTTATGCAACATGCTCGTGTGTTTAGCTGTGTGGATGACATTTGCCACTAAAGATCTGTTAACTAAATCTTTTTTGATGATTCTACCGGTAGCTATGTTTGTCAGTAGTGGTTTTGAGCATAGTATTGCTAATATGTTTATGGTTCCCTTAGGTGTCGCGATTCACGCTTTTGCACCTGAGAGCTTTTATCTTGGGTTAAATATTAACCCACAGCAGTATGCCGATTTAACCTTGGTAAACTTTGTATTTAATAATCTCATTCCTGTTACTTTGGGCAATATTGTCGGTGGCGGTGTATTTGTTGGCTTAGGTTTTTGGTTAGTACAGCAAGATAAACTCGTTATTGGCTCACAAGGGGCTAGCAATGCTTCTTTAGTGGGTGAGCAAGAAGCAAGAAAGAAGTAAGCTTTATGAAATTATTCAACATTCGTAAATAAAAAACTTCCATTGATTATAACGCCCTGCAATTGCAGGGCGTTTTTATTGGTTCAATCAGTACTCTGTATAGCACGCTGAATTAAGCCAAACTTTGCTTCAAGTCGGTAAAGTATTTATCCCAGCCGATGTGCGCTCTGCCTGCAGCTAGATTAAAATGACTTGGATTATCTGCTTTACCTTCAAGAATACCTTGATAAATCCCCGCAATAACAGTCCCAATAAAGTCACCCAACTCTGCCACTCTATCTTGCTGATATTCTTCAACCGTCATTGGGGTGTAAATCAATGAGGTGCCAAAGGCTAGATTCATATAATCAGCCAGTTGGTATTGAGTCATTGATTCACCATGGAGATTATATGTTTGCCCATTGTGTTTACTCTCGGTAAGCATTCGGGCATAGGCGTAGGCAAGTTCGCTGCGAGTGGTGTAACCGCATTTTCCGTTATTAGCGCAATTGGCAATCACACCTGATTTTTTGTAGCTGTCTATATATTCAATATCGGGTTCAATATAGATCCCATTGCGGCCAATGACCCAGTCTACACCGCTTTCACGAATGTCTTGCTCTGTCTGACGGTTACTTTGTATCACAGGTGAGAAAGCAGTATTTTCTTCAGCACCTTGAACACTGGTGTACACAATCTTTTTTACGCCTGCTGTTTTTGCAGCATGAATGACATTACGGTGCTGCTGTATTCGATTATCTGGTGCATCCATCCCTGAGACCAATAGTAATACGTCTACAGTTTGTAGTGATTGGGCTAATTGCGCCGAGTTATTGTAATCTCCAGAACGCACTTCAACACCTAACGTTTTAGCATTCTCAGGAGTTCGCGCTAAAGCAATGATGTTTTCTTTAGGATTGATATCTAAAAGTGCGTTAACAATTGCGCTGCCTAATTGTCCGCTTGCTGCAGTAATAGCGATGTTCATAGATTGGCTCCTAAAGATATAAGTTGAGTGTTTCGGTAACGTCTGGCTTGATTATTTGATGGCGCTTTTTACTGTGCTTTTAAGGTTATGCATAAAAGCTTTAAAATGCGGCATAAAATCGACAAATAATGGATGCTTTCTATTTTCCATCATTATAGGTCCGAGTAAACGCAGTGAAACAGCAACTTTGGTCGCCAGCGATGTTTCGAGACCGCTTCCTTTTTGCAAGTTTTTAACGACATTAAACAAGTCTTCTCTATCTTGTAATTCAAAATCCAATTGCTGACCAGTTTGTTGTGCTGGTAGGTTGATTTCTTCAATGGTAATACGGTATTGATGATTTTTGCGGATAATTGAACTCATGGGGAATTCCTTATGTTGATATGACAATGAGGTAACGGTTGTTTAGCTTTTCAATAAAGCTTCGACCTTAGGTTTTATGGTGAGTGACACGAGCAGCATCATTGCTACTGCAAATGGTAGGGCGGCAGTGACTGTATTAAACCAAGTTGAAAATAATTGATTAAGGTCAGTCATCCCGATGTTATTGATGGTCGTCGATAGCGCTAAACCTGATTCCATTATCAGCGCCATGGCGATACCTATCAGTATGTTTTGAAACTTCTTATCCAATTTAGGTAGAAACTTTTCAGCAAATTTTGTCAATGCTGTCATCAATATAAAACCAGCAGGCATGACAGTTACCGTCGCGAGTAAAAAAGCACTTAACCACTGATTGAAAAAACTGCTGCTATATCCGAGATTAATATAGGTCATGACCCCCGTTATTGTGCCACCCATTAGTGTCATCATGCCTAACACTGTCAGAACTTTTACAGAGACCGGGGTTTTAGTTTCAGCGACGAGGGTCGACGTTATGGATGTTTGATTGTTCATTGTGTAACTCCTACCTTGAAAAAACCATTATTATGGTTGATAATGTCAACTATAAAGATTTAGTTGATAAAGTCAACTAATTTATTCGGAGCTAATTTATGCAAGATCGAAAATCCTTAGAAAGCTTGTTTCAATTGGTACATGGCTTAAAGCGTCAATTACATAATAATATTGAGAAACTTAATCTAGATATGGCGCCGATGAATGTGCGGGTACTTAAGGTGATTAATAAAAAAATCCCCTGTACTGCAATAGACATTGCGCAGTTTTTAAATCGTGACAAAGCTCAAGTCACTCGACTGTTGAATGGATTAATAGCGCAAGAATTAATTGTCAAAGAACCTAATCCAGAAGATAAACGCAGCCAATGTTTACGCTTAACTGAAAAAAGCCAGTTGATAATGGAGGATATTGCTCTAATAGATAAAAAAATACATGAGCAAATGACAAATGGAATTACAGAAGAGGAGCTTGCGTTGTTCGAAAATATAGCTGCAAAAATGGCTGAAAATTTGTCATCAAATCCTTAAGCCAAACAATTAGCAATGAAACTTTGATATAAATCTTGATATAAACGTTGAGCTAATTCTTGAGTTAACTCAAGAATTAATCGATGAATTTAACCGATGAATTTAACCGATGAAGTGATCAGCACTAAATCGGCTAAACTTGTTTAATGTTTATTTATTAAGTTATCAGTAACGAAGGGTTTGTTCTTGATAACTATCCATAAAGTAGCACCGAGTAAACCGACACTGAGTTGGATTATGCCTAAGTTGCTAATTAAAGATGCTTGGCTTATTGAGACTAAAACCATCCCCAAGGCACCACTCATCATGCTACTGAATTGGATCAGGGCGACTGCAGAGCCAGTGTCCTGAGTTTGTTGCTCTAGCATTAAGTTAGTACCTGGTACTCTCATGGTAATAATGGCCACTGTTGCAGGGGCCGCAATAACCGCAAAAGTTAATGCTGACATATGACCGATACTGAGAGTTAATACACCAGCGATAGTAAGTAAAATAAAGCACAGGGTAATGATTCTTTTTACAGTGATATAGCGTGACAAGTGCATATAAATCATTGGCCCGAATGCGGCGCACATAGCGTTAAAGGCAAATGCATAGCTAAATTGCTGCTCAGTGAGGCCAAAGTCATTTATATAGATGTAAGAACCCGCTGCTAGAAACCCCATCAATGCCATTGATGTCATCGAAAAGACCACTAATAAAATAGCAAATCTCGGGTTTTTAATTATCACAGCCAGTCTTCCCCAAGAGCGAAGCACTGAGCCAACATATTTTTTCTCTAAGGTTTCCTGGTAACACAGGGCTAATATTGCTGCAAATGTGCCATATATGGCGAGCACTACGAACATCATCCGCCATGAGGCTATTTGTAGCAAAAAAGCGCCAATCACTGGCGCAACCATGGGGGCGATGATCACTAAAGACATGATGGTGGCCATGATTTTCTCGCGCTCACGACCAGTAAAACTGTCTTTTACAATGGCAGTGGCAACCACAGTGACAGCACTGGCTGCAAATGCCTGTAAGACTCTTACACCAATAAGTTGTTCAATATTAGCTGAAAGCGCACAACCAATACTCGCAAGAATGTAACCACAGATACCGATGAGTAAAATGGGTTTTCTACCGAACTTTTCACTTAGTGGTCCCCAAAAAAGTAGACCCGTGGCATAGGTGACAAAGTAACTACTCAGGGTTAAGTTGACCATAGATTGATTAGTGTTTAACGCCTCAACCATGGTGGGCAAAGCAGGTAAATACAAGTCAATAGTCAATGGCGGAAATGCGCTAATAATGACGAGAAAAAATAGCATACCGGTTTGACCCAGTATCGATTGTGGATTTTTCAATTTGATACTCTTAAGTTGAACTGCACCGATTACTTACCCTGACTCATTCTCTTTAGGTTTATCCTTGTTATCTATATCTGCAACTATATCAGCTACCTATATCAGCTACCTATATCGGCTACCTATGTCTGTTATTTATTGACCTGACATTGTTTTAATAATGCAGTAAAAAAATCACTGCCTTTTCGCTCAGCAAAAGCAATATTGCGCTCAGGAATGGTTTCGGGTTCATCATATTCTGCTAGTGCTGCTTCCATACTGGCTTCGCGAATAATATGAATTGTTGGATAAGGTGAGCGATTAGTGTAATTAGCTGCACTATCTTGTGGTTCGCCTTCAAAACAGTAGTCAGGGTGAAAGCTTGCCAGTTGATAAACCCCTTCATATTCATGTTCAAATAATTTGTCATTAGCTAAGTCAACGATATCAAGATAACTGTAAAACCCTTCAAAGCCACGAGGCATGATAAACAATGTGGTTTCAACGTCTGGATTGTTGTCTAAAAACTGACACTCGCTGAGAAAGTCTTTCATCACTTGTTTGACTTTGGTCTGCTCACTGCAAAAATAACGAATACTGTTGCGCTCGACTTCGCGGCGGGCAAACGGGCAAATATTATATTTCATGATCACTTTACTGACCCAGTTAGCCGTTTCAATGTGGTATTCGGTTAATTCTGACATCTGACTTCCTGCTGGTTACTCTTGATATATTGATGACAATTTGGCGACGCGTTAATTAGGTAGCACCATAGGTATGATGGATAGCACTAATAATAATGCCATGCTGATATTAAAGATGCGTTGCTGACGAGCATTTTTAAGTAATTTTTTCAGTCCAATCCCAAAACTTAACCAAATGGACGCGCAAGGGAGTGCGACAAAGAAAAACACCACTGCAATGGTGATAATTTGTGGTGCCAACGGCTGCTGAATGTTAGTAAATGTCGCGATAGCGCCCACGGCCATTATCCAACCTTTTGGGTTAACCCATTGAAACGCGGCAGCTTGAAAAAAGTTAAACGGTTTGGCTGTTTTCTTGCCTTCTAAATTACTTGAGCTATTGGCAATTAACCAAGACAGATACAGTAAATAGATAATACCGGCTACTTTAATGACTTGGTGAGCGACAGGGTAAGCTTGAAACACAGCACTAAGACCAAGTCCTATAGCAAGTACCATACTCGGGAAACCAACAATAATGCCCAATAAGTGTGGAATACTGCTTTTTACACCAAAATTGACCCCTGAAGTCATCAACATTATGTTGTTTGGACCAGGAGTAATACCTGCAGAAAAGGCAAATAATGCAATGGTAATGACGAGTTCCATAAATTGAGTTTTTCTTAATCGGAAATTTTTTATCAGGCCTGCATTTTAGCCGTTATCCCATAGTGAACAAGCAAAAAGTGCATTTATATCGATTTTGCTGAGTTACAAATGTGGCGAAGTGGTTGGAAGTGTTTTTAATATTTGTTCTCAAGTGTTTAAAATATACTTTAAATATTCGGATTTGTTGTTATTAAATTTGAGTCAGGTTAGGTTAGGGTTCATATGTTAAATTAATTTTGATGCGAGAGTTCGCGCTTTATACCGATTGTGCTTGCCTGTGCGGTACTTGCCAGTTTCTGATTATAGGATTAACGGATAAATGATAAATAAACAATGGTGTTTATGGATAAGCTTAGCTGCCGTATTAATAAGCGGTTGTGCAAGTAATGAAACAATAATCGATCCCGTCCCAAGTCGCATTACTATGGTGACTTCAGGTGATTTAGGCATGATTTCAAAACATGCTAAAACCTTTAGTTGGCATCCAACGATGTTTACAGTCCATAGTGCAAATAAGATAGATGATGCTGAGTTAGTCAGACATATGCGTCAATCGATTACTAAAATAATGAATGCTAAGGGTTATAATTATGTGGCGGCTGATCAGTCTCCAAGTCTTATATTGGGCTTTGGGATGGCATTAGAGTCAGAAATCAATGATAAAGAAATTATGAAACGTGCGGGATTAGTGGCAGGCTTATCTACCAAAGGCGTTGATGACGATTATGAAAAAGGCTCTGTGCTGGTGGCGTTATTCAATCCCAATAGTATTCAACCAGTGTGGAAGGTCCTAGCGCAAGGCTTTACTGATACCGATAGACCGGTTGAAGATAGAGAGCAACGTTTTGATAAACTCACTTCGATGATGCTTAATTCAATCCCGAATCATATTATGTAATGTTATCGGGTAAATCATCTGGTTTCATGCAACAAAATAAAAAGGCCGTTGATTGTTATCAACGGCCTTTTTAGCATCTACTGACTTGTGCTAGACAGTAACATCCACTTCATAAGAACCAAACTTGCGAATGTTAATGACACCAGTATCAAAGATCAGGTATTGGCCTTTAATTCCTTGCAAAATACCAGTGACTTCTGGTGTTTTATCAAAGTTATGTGATTTCACTTTTTTAGGGAACTCAGTGATTGGGAATTTAATTCCTTGAATTGAGTTATCCAAACGTTCAATGACAAAATCTGGGTTCTGTTGCTTAATTTCTAATAAGCGCTCTTCAATAACTGGGATTAATTGATTCGCCATCTCGATGAGATCCACATCCTCATTATTGCCTTTGAGCATGGCTTGCCAATTCGTTTTATCGTTGATCAGTTTAGCTAACTCAACTTCCACTAAACCAGAGAGTTGGCGAGTGGAAACTTTAAAGATAGGTAAGCCCTGGGTTGCGCCTTGATCAATCCAACGCGTTGGAATTTGAGTGTAGCGGGTGATGCCAACCTTGATCCCTGAGGTATTTGATAGGTAAACATAATGAGGAACAAAACAGTGAGTTTGCGCCCACTCAGGTTCGCGGCAAGTCCCCTTATCAAAGTGGCAAGTTTCAGGCTTCATGATGCATAAATCACAGCTGGCAAGCTTAGACATGCAAACGTAGCAATGGCCTTGAGAATAACTTTTTTTGGTTTTTTTACCGCAACTACAACAGAAGATATTGCCCGTGTGAGTTAGTGTCAGTGATTGACCAATCAAAGGGTTAAGGTCAATGGTTTCATCGCCCACAGGCAGTTGGTATTGCACTTCATTCTGCTCATCAAGCTGAGTGCGCATTTTTGATAGCGTTCCTAACATCATTTACTCATTGTTTTTATCATTTGAGCTTAGTCTAACAGATGCTTGTAGGGATATTTAAACGGTTTTTTAGATTGAATAAGCCGTTAAGTGCAGTTGATGTTTATGACACTTATATGAAACTTTAAGTTTGTCTATAGACGAGGTTGTATAGAAGTGAGTAGAGGGTAAAGCGGTTGGAATCATGCTTATAACACCAGCGAATGCATTGGCCAATACGCTGGTGATATAGCTTGATGATGAATGGCTGAGCAGAATATTAGTCGTGTTTGCGCATCAGATAATGCAAGCTTTATGCAGTTTTGCTCAGTTTATCTAATACAACATCATCACCGAGTTCATAAAGTGATTCTGTTAACTGCTCTTCTTGGCTAGGATCAGATAAGCCTAGGCCCATCGTTGCTCTGAAGAGGGCAATACCGCTGTGGCTTGCTGTTTCCTGTTGGCTACTAAATTGCTCAATGTTAATACCAAGAGCGTTTATTTTATTAGATATTTCAAGTACTAAGCCTTCGCGATCATAAGCAACTAGATTAAAGCTTAAGCGTTTGATTGGCTGTGCTATATGGCCTGTTTTACAATAAGTGCAATTAAGTCCGTCAATACACTCTAATGCTTCTAGCAAGGCGTCCCATTTTAATGCAGAAACTTCTAACTGTAATATAGCGGCAAAGATACCATCTATATGACGCATTTCTGAATCAAGCCAATTACCATTGTGACGACTTATAACATTTGCTATTTGCTCAACTAGTCCTTTTCTATCAGGGGCTTGCAAGGTGACGAGATAACGCAACATAATTGAAACTCCCAAATTATTAACAAATAAATCTGCTGTAACACTACTGTCATATTTACGTCATATAATTCAGCCAATTAAAATTGGCATCCAAAAAATGTCATATAAGCTCGCTAAACTGCAACTTTTTAAACCAGCGATTCGCTTGGGAATGAAAAACAGTCAGTTTAGGTAAATAAAACAGCTATTTATTTAGTAACACAGCGGATTAAACAATCATAGCGAAATTTCGCTGACGATTAATTATAGAGGTTCTGAATGGAAAGTCAGGTAAGTCAGCCTGGTTCTGAGACGAAAAGTTTGCTTGTCAGCAGACGTACGAATCGAAGAGCATTTACGGATAAGGCAGCTGAAGTCGGAGTAACTGTGGGTGGTACCATGGTTTTTGTCGCTTTGTTGTTGATTTTCTTTTACTTATTGTATGTTATTAAACCTATTTTTGATGGTGCAGATGTTGAGCCTGTTTCAACCATTAGCTATCAAAATACGGATGTAGCAACATTAATGGTCGGTAGTGATGAGCAGAATGAAATCGCTTATCGCGTGACAATTGATGGACAAGTTGATTTTTATTCAGTTGCAAGTAAACAACTAATCCAAAGTTTTAATCCTCCTCTACCGGCGGGTGCAACCGTGGTAAGTAGTACTAAAGCAAAACCGAATGAACAACGTTTTGCACTGGGGTTAAGCTCAGGGGAAGCATTGGTTGTAGGTGTTGATTTTGGTGTGACTTATCCAGACAACGTCCGCACAATTACGCCTCGTTTACGTTATCCACTTGGTGAAACACCGATAATGGTCGACGAAGGTCAACCATTGAACAATTTGGTGTTTGATTATATCGATAGTCGTATTGGCTTTGCGTATCAAGATAATGACGGTGCATGGAAATTGAATCGCCTTGAGGGCGAAGAAAACATGATGACCGAAGAAATTGAATGGTATTCAGATTTAGCGGTGATTGAAGATGCACCAAAAGAGGCTTTCACTGCATTAATGACGCCAGACCATCGCCAATTGATCTTACCGACGTCAGGTAAAATATTTATCTACAGCATCCGCGATACTGATACGCCAAGTTTGCTGCAAGTGATTGATGTAAAAGATGGCAGCAATAAGGTATCTAACGTCAGTTTATTAGCGGGTGCGAGCTCGGTATTAGTTAATTATGAAGATGGCACAATTAGCCAGTATTTTCAGGTAAGTAGCCGCAACGGTCGTTTGTACCAGAAAATTCGCGACTTCGAAATTGACTCGCCTGTGCAAACCATTGCCACAGAATTTTATCGTAAGAGTTTTGCTGTTGTCAGTGCCGAGGGCGAATTATCGCTACTGTATACCACCAGTCAACGTAACTTATTTACTGAAACATTCAATATTGCGCAACCCGGTGAAATGGCCTTCAGCCCTCGCTCAAATGCATTAATCGTTGAAGCGAATAACAGCCTGAATATTTTTGCTGTCGACAATGACCATCCTGAAGTGTCATGGAGCGCATTGTGGCAGAAAGTTTGGTATGAAGGTTACCCTGAGCCACAGTACGTTTGGCAGTCAACATCTGGTTCTGATGATTTTGAAGCAAAACTAAGCTTAATGCCTTTAGCATTCGGCACCATGAAAGCGGCTTTTTATGCCATGTTATTTGCTGTGCCAATTGCTATCGCAGGTGCGATTTACACGGCTTACTTTATGGCACCGAAAGTGCGTAGTGTTGTTAAGCCTACCATTGAAATTATGGAAGCATTGCCAACAGTAATTTTAGGTTTCTTAGCGGGTTTATGGTTAGCCCCATTAATCGAAGACCATTTACCTGGAATATTAGTGTTACTGACATTACTGCCAACCAGTATCTTGGTCAGCGCATTTACTTGGAGCAAGTTACCAGCTAAATGGAAGCAGCGCTTACCTGAAACATATCAAGAGATCATGTTGATCCCAGTGATTTTGTTTGTAGGTTGGTTCTCATTTGAAATCAGCCCAGTGATTGAAATCGCCTTCTTTGATGGTAACACCCGTCAATTTATTACTAATGAGCTAGGGATTACTTTCGACCAACGTAACGCGTTTGTTGTCGGTATTGCGATGGGCTTTGCGGTGATTCCAACGATTTTCTCGATTGCTGAAGATGCGATTTTCTCAGTGCCACGTCATCTATCAAATGGTTCATTAGCACTAGGTGCAACGAACTGGCAGACATTAACACGGGTGGTTTTATTAACAGCAAGCCCAGGTATTTTCTCTGCAGTGATGATGGGGTTAGGGCGAGCAGTAGGTGAAACCATGATTGTATTAATGGCAACGGGTAATACAGCAATCCTTGAGTGGAGTGTGTTTGAGGGTATGCGTACCTTAGCCGCGAACATTGCTGTCGAAATGCCTGAATCAGCCATTGGTAGTTCGCATTACCGCGTATTGTTCCTTGCAGCATTCGTTTTGTTTGTATTTACCTTTGTCTTTAACACCATTGCAGAAGTGGTACGTCAACGTCTACGTGAACGTTACAGCTCACTTTAAGGAATGAAGATGAAAACAATAGTTAATATTTCGCCAATCGCTTTGAGAGGTTCGAGCAATGGGTAAGTGGGTTAAATCAGGATCTCCATGGATATGGATGACTGGTGGTGCAGTAAGTATCAGTTTGATTGCAGTACTGGGTTTGTTGTTGTTGATTGCTTGGCGTGGCTTAAGTTACTTCTGGCCTGCTGACATTTATCAATGGCAACTTGAAGATAACAATGGAGTTAAATCAACGCTAATAGGCGAGATCTACGACCGTGAAGAAGTGCCCACTGAACGCTTAATCTCAGCGGGTCACAAGTTTAATGAACATCCGGGTGAGTTTGTCACTCGCTACCTTGTGAAAACAGGTAACCGTGAGTTTGTAGGCTTAGATTTCCGCTGGATTTTAGCAACTGACATTGTTAGTCGTGAAAAGCCTGAAGATATAGCGATGTTTGAGCGAACTAAAAATGGTAATTTTTATGGTTACCCTGTTGCTGTTATCGAAGATGGCCAACGTTTATCGCTTGATGGCGAGCAAATCGAAACGTCATTAGAAGAACATATTGAACGTTCTGTTGATATCGGTGAGCAAGCGCTTAAACTACAAAAGTCTGAAATTGGTTCAGTTAACTATGCGCTAGAGCGTCTTCGCTTAAAAGAGCGTGGATTAGAGTTAGATGGCAAGTTAACCCCTGAACTAAAAGCAGATTTAGACGCACAAGCTGAGCAGTTAAACCAAGACTACTTAGTGATGGAAAAAGACTTGTTTGCATTGCGTGATGAAGCAGCAAGAGATTCTGTCATTATCCGTGATATGCGCGGTGAAGAAGTTACCTTAAAGTTAGATTCAGTCTTAGATGTGAGTTATGTCAACCGCATGAACAGCTTTGATAAAGTGGTTCATTGGTTTGTGGGAATAGGTCGCTTTGTTAGCCACGACCCACGTGAAGCGAATACTGAAGGTGGGGTATTCCCAGCTATCTTTGGTACCGTGTTCATGGTGATGCTGATGGCTGTGATTGTGACGCCATTTGGTGTGATTGCCGCGATTTACTTACATGAATATGCTAAAAAAGGCCCAATTACTAAGATGATCCGTATTGCGGTGATTAACTTAGCGGGTGTGCCATCTATCGTATACGGTGTGTTTGGTTTAGGCTTCTTTGTTTATATGCTTGGTGGCTCGTTAGATCAGCTATTTTATCCTGAAGCATTACCTGCACCGACATTTGGTTCGCCAGGTGTGATTTGGTCTGCACTGACCTTAGCTATTTTGACATTGCCAGTTGTGATTGTATCGACTGAGGAAGGCTTAAGCCGTATCCCAAGTGCAGTACGTCAAGGCAGTTTAGCGTTAGGTGCGACAAAGTTTGAAACCTTATGGCGCATTATTATTCCAATGGCAAGTCCTGCGATTATGACAGGCCTTATTTTGGCTGTAGCTCGCGCAGCGGGTGAAGTCGCGCCATTGATGTTAGTGGGTGTGGTAAAACTTGCACCGACGTTACCGATAGATATGAACTTCCCGTTTATCCATTTAGAACGTAAGTTTATGCATTTAGGTTTCCATATTTACGACGTTGGCTTCCAAAGTCCTAACGTAGAAGCGGCTAGACCACTGGTTTACGCTACTTCATTCTTATTAGTATCTGTGATTGTGACACTTAACTTAACAGCTATTAGTGTGCGTAATCACTTACGTGAAAAATTCCGTTCGCTAGAACATTAATTAGCGATATCCTGAGGAAAAAAGAAAAATGATTTCTATTGATCAAAGCGCTATTAAATCTGAAGTTGTCGATTTAGCTAACCTACCTGCACAGGATACTGCGCTAGAAATTCGTAACTTAGATTTACGTTATGGTGATAAACAAGCTCTATTCGATGTGAGCATGAAAATCCCGAAAAACCAAGTGACAGCATTTATTGGCCCAAGTGGTTGTGGTAAGTCAACATTATTACGTTGTATTAACCGTATGAATGACTTAGTTGAAACCTGTCATACAAGTGGTGAGATTTTACTTCACGGTCAAAATATTTATGACAAGCAAGTCGACGTTGCTGCGCTTCGTCGTAATGTTGGTATGGTGTTCCAGCGTCCTAACCCGTTTCCTAAGTCAATTTATGAAAATGTGGTTTACGGGCTACGTTTACAAGGTGTAAGTAATCGTCGTGAACTTGACGAAGCAGCTGAACGTTCACTGCGCGGCGCGGCAATTTGGGATGAAGTGAAAGACCGTTTACATGATAACGCATTTGGTTTATCTGGTGGTCAGCAACAACGTCTAGTGATTGCCCGTGCAATTGCTATTGAACCAGAAGTTTTGTTACTTGATGAACCAACATCAGCATTGGATCCAATTTCAACATTAACGATTGAAGAGCTAATTACTGAGCTAAAATCAAAGTACACAGTGGTTATCGTTACGCACAACATGCAACAAGCTGCGCGTGTATCTGATCAAACTGCCTTCATGTACATGGGCGAGTTAATTGAGTACGCTGATACCAATACTATCTTTACGACGCCCAAAAAACGTAAGACAGAAGATTACATTACGGGTCGTTACGGCTAACTAGTACAGGCATTAATAGCCGAGACTTCGGTCAATATTTTAAAGAATAAAGGTTGATACAGTAATGGAAAACAAAAGTTTAAATAAGCATATTTCTGGTCAGTTTAATGCTGAATTAGAAGATATCCGTAACCGTGTTTTAGCTATGGGCGGTTTAGTTGAGCGTCAGCTTGAAGAGTCACTTGATGCACTTGCATCACTTGACGCAGAGCTTGCGCAAAAGGTGATTGACGGCGATCACAGAGTCAATGGCATGGAAGTATCTATTGATGAAGAATGTACCCGTATTATTGCTAAGCGCCAACCTGCTGCCAGTGATTTACGTTTAATTATTACGATTGGCAAAACCATTACTGATCTAGAACGTATTGGCGATGCTTGTGTACGTATTGCAAAGGCTGCTTTAGATAAGCGTTTAAATAATCAACAGCCATTACTTGTGAGCATTGAAAACATGGGGCGTCATGCAACGCGCACACTCCATGCAACACTTGATGCGCTAGCGCGTATGGATGCTGACAATGCACTTGAGCTGCACAAAGAAGATGCTAAGCTAGACAAAGAATATGAAGGCATTATCCGTCAGCTCATGACTTACATGATGGAAGATCCTCGCTCTATTCCAGCGGTATTAGACGTACTTTGGGCTGCTCGTGCGGTTGAACGTGTCGGTGACCGCTGTAAGAATATCTGTGAGTACATTATCTTCTTCGTGAAAGGTAAGGATGTTCGCCATACTTCTTATGAAGACATGGAAAAAGATTTAAACATGTAAACTGATTGGTTTGCATCTCAAAGCCCTTAATGAAAATTAGGGGCTTTTTTGTTGGCTAAGCCTAAACAAAAGCACTAAGCAACAGCCCTAAACACAAGCCCTAATCAATAACCCTAAACAGCAGCAATAAACATTTGCAGTAAACCTTAAATAAGAGATCTTAAGCAATAAGCACATACCCAAAGCAAAATAAAATACAGTTAGAGTTGGACAAAATGACCTTGTCTGAATATTAAAATTGAGTCACTTTGTCGCACTATTTTTTGTAAGTCACTAACATCACGATATTTTTTGAATTCGATCACAGAAATAATTGGCATTTAAATTGCTATCTTTATATATCCAATCCCTGCGGCAAGATATATGAGATGTAAGACCCATAGCTTAAATAACGTCAACAAACTTTCAGGAGAGTTAAGCGGTGCATTCGCTGACTTAGGTACCTTCCTTCCACTTGTATTAGGCCTGATTGCGCTGAATCAATTCTCACCCCAAGGCATATTTCTTGGCTTTGGCTTTTTTGCGCTTTTTACCGCATTTTATTATCGAAGGCCCATTCCAACTCAGCCGATGAAAGTCATCAGTGCGCTGGTCATTGCTGAAGGCCTGACGCCTGGGATGTTACAAGCTTCGGCAATGTTAATGGGCGTCATATTACTGATATTGGCATACAGTGGCATCATTCAATGGATGGCAAAGCAACTATCACCCGCGATTAGTATTGGCATCCAATTAGCTATTGGCATTCAGTTAATGTGGATGGGTGGCTTTATGATGAGTGAAACTTGGGGCGTAGGCTTACTTGCTTTCGCGGCATTATTTTTAAGTCGATTTATGCCAATGCAATACATTGTCATGCCCTTGGTTATCTTTTTTGGCATAGTTTGGCAGTATCTGAGTCAAAGTGCCCCTAGTTTTAATTTCGCACAGGCAGCGCCTTGGCATTTTAGCTGGCCAGAGAGCTATGAATGGAGCTCGGCAGCTGTACTATTGGTCTTGCCGCAATTAGCACTCACCTTAACTAATGCGGTGATTGCGATTTCTGCAATGGCAAAAGATAAATTTCCTGAAGATAGCGATAAGTTTACCCCACAAGCTTTTGCAAAAAGCTCGGGTTGGACCAATTTATTAATGGCGCCATTTGGCGGTGCAGCAATGTGCCATGGCGCTGGCGGGTTAGCTGTGCAGTATCATTTTGGTGCGCGTACCTGGTTAGCACCAGCAATATTTGGCGCCACTTGTGTGCTGATAGCTATTTTTTGGGGGCAGGGGATTGCCACTGTTCTTTCGTTAATCCCACTTGCTGTGCTTGGTAGCTTACTTGCAATTGCTGGCACCCAATTAGCCTGGTCTAAACGATTCATTGATGGCAAACCATTTTGTATATTCGTAATTTTTACCACTGCGTTAGCTTGCCTTGCGATTAATACAGCAGCAGGTTTAGCAGTTGGTGTCGTATTAGAGCTAGGACGTCACCAATGGCAATCACTATCCACGCCAAAGACAAAATGACGTTGCTTATTGGCTTAGCAGTTCAGCCGCTTAGTAGGTTCTGTGCGTGACAGTGATCACAATGTCATGTTTGCTTAATTAGTCATGGGGTATATGCGAAGTGACTAATGAGCAAACTGTGTTAACATTTTCGTCTTGATTCTTCTTTTCCGTGAGCTAAATGAAAAATACCCTGTCCCGTGGCTTGACCAATTTACTTCCTATGGTGTTAAGCCTTTGGCTATTTTGGTCGCTATTCATTTCGTTAGATGGATTAGGCCATTTACTACTGGATATTGTTGAGCTTGATAACACTTTTGTCGGTGCGGGGTTTATCTTAGTTGCGGTGTTAGTGTTTATTTCAGGTCTGCTGTTTTCTTTTAGCCCATTCGCTTGGCTTTACGGCTGGCTTGAACAGCAGTTAATGAAGTTTCCTTTGTTTAAATCTGTATATGGCAGTATCCGAGATATTGCAGGTTTGATGAAACGCGACGGAAAACCGAAAAACCAAAAGACGGTATTAATTAAACAAGCAAATGGTGGCTATGTCGTTGGCTTTATTATGAATCAAACAGCGCCAAAACCATTGACTGATGCGCTACCTGAAGGGGAATGGGTGCCGGTTTTATTCCAGTTAAGTTACCAAATGGCCGGTGTCACTAGTTTAGTAAAACGTGAAGATTTAATTGAAGTGGATTGGTCTTTTGAAGATGCGATGCGTTTTAATTTAACAGCAGGGATTTCCGCTAAATCGATAACGGCTGTGAATGACAAAAAAGCCATTAAAACGGCTAACGCTGAACAAGATGCCCCTGCAGATAAACCGCAATAACCACTTATCTTTTGTCATCATCAGCTTGTGACAATATTCATAATTTATAGCATTAATGATTAAAGTATTACCCTTTGTCATTAATGTTAATGAGCCTCTATAGGCTTTTATCCAGTGTGGGTGGCTGTGTTTTTTGAACAAGAAAATGTCGTCAAATATGCAATAACCGGTTTCAAAAATAAACCGCACTAATAAGTGTCATTTTATTTTTATTAACTCAATCTCGTTCAGCTTGAAAGAAAATGTTGGCCATTTTGTTTGTCAGTCATCATTAAATTCAGTTTGTGATAGAAAACATTGCCCCGAGTGTTAACTGAGATTATTCTTGGGGTAATGTTTTAGAACTAATCAATGTTGTTTCATCAATCCATGTTTCATCAATCCATGTTTCATCAATCAATGTTTCATCAACCAAAGTTGGAAAGTCGATGTCGGGCACACAAAGTAAATTAGATAAAGTATTAGCGGAAGCAAGAGAGTATAAAGCCAGCCGTGAAAAGGGATATCGCGAGCAAGCGTTAAAACTATATCCTTGGGTGTGTGGCCGTTGTACCCGAGAGTTCACCCATAAAAATTTATCAGAGCTGACAGTGCATCATGTGGATCATAACCATGATAACAATCCATCAGATGGTTCTAATTGGGAGTTATTGTGTTTGTATTGCCACGATAATGAACATTCTCGTTTTGAAGAGTTGATCCGTTACGGCAGCACTACCGAAGTTAAACAAGAAGCGGCGACATATAATCCGTTTGCTGATTTAAAAGCAATGATGAAAAAGTAGTATTGTTTGCTCATATCTAAACAAAAAGCTCATATTTATATGGGCTTTTTTTTTTGCATTTTATTGCGAACCTGATTTGTGTTCATATTCATCCAAGGTATTGAATTAACGAATAAATGGTTGAATTGGATTAACTCAGTTATTGCATCATAATCGTGGCTTAACCATGTTAATGGTGATTATTTGAAAAGGATTTAACCGACAGCCCGCTTGATAAGTAAATCTCAGACTTATGGTTAAATTTTGACTATATTTGTAGCGTCTAGTGCGTCATTATGGTTTCACTGGCTATCGCGATAATTGTTGAAAGCAATATATTTGGACATCGCAAACTGATCAGATAAATATGGACTTACTACTCAACTTATAAGGGAATATGCATGTTTAGTTATACTAAAATTTTTACTGGGCTTATTTCAGCAATCGCCTTGAGCGCCGGAGTTTCAGTGTGCGCAGCTAGCGAACAAGAATTTTCATCAATGCAGATGAAAAATGTTGAAAAAGTTGAGGTCAAAGTCGACCTCGATGGCGCTGCAAAACGTTTATCAAAGGCGGTCACCTTTAAAACCATTTCTAATCAAGATCGAAACGATTTTGATGCCAAAGCTTTTACCGATTATCACGCGTACCTCGAGAAAAGTTATCCTAAGGTACATGCCAAATTGAAAAAGGAAGTGTTAGGAGATCCTCGACCTTACAGTTTGCTCTATACATGGGAAGGCACAGACCCAACATTACAACCGGCACTTTTTTATGCTCATCAAGATGTAGTACCTGTACCTGCCGATTCAAGAGATCAATGGAAAGCCGATCCTTTTGCCGGCACCATTAAAGATGGCTACATTTGGGGAAGGGGATCATTAGATGATAAAAACCAGATCCATGCCATTTTAGAAGCGGCTGAAATGAAGATAACAGAAGGTTGGCAGCCATCACGCACGTTATATTTTGTATTTGGACAAGATGAAGAAGTAGGCGGGCCTGAAGGTGCTAGGTACATTGCCGATGTTTTAGAAAAACGTGGTATTGAAAGATTTGCATTCGTAATGGATGAATCGGCACCAATTACACCGGGTATTTTCCCTGGGATTAAAGAAAATACCGCACTTATTGGAATTGCCCAGAAAGGCTTCATAAGTCTAGAATTGTCGATTAATGGTATTGGTGGACATTCATCAATGCCACCAGAGGAGTCAAATATTGGTATTGTCGCTGAAGCGATAACCAAATTAGAGAAAGCCCAATTCCCTTACCGAATTCACCCTGCTGTGCGGGCTCAGTACCGCTACATGGGACCTGAATTAGATAAAGCGAATCAGCCTTTATACTCGGCTGTAGCATTTGGTAAAGATGGCGAAGTTACCCCGTTGGAGCAAGAGTTCATTGACCTAATGTCAAAGAATGAACTGACACGAGCCATGATCCACACCACCATTGCAGTTACTATGTTTAATGCAGGGATTAAGGATAATGTATTGCCACCAACAGCTGCAGCTATAGTCAATTTCAGACCAATGCCAGGTGATACTCCAGAAGTTATTATTGCTCATGTGAAAAAAGCAATAGCAGACGAGCGCATTGAAATTAAAGATATTTCAGCGTCAACACCTGCAACCAATGTTGCCAATGCAGGTGGCCCTGGTTACAAAATGCTGGAAAAAACCATTCGCCAAACTTGGGGGAATGACTTAATCGTGTCACCATTTTTTGTGGTCGGTGGATCTGATTCTAAACATTTTCAAGCCAGAAGCTTTGCACCTGATGTATATACTATGACAGCGATTCAATTAGAAAATACTGAAGAGTTTAAAGGCTTTCATGGCGTTAATGAGCGAATTTTAGTTAAAGAATACGGTCGCTCAATTGGTTTTTTCTATACGTTATTTAATAACTTAGAACAGTTAAAAAATAAATAGTCATTTAAAAGAGCATGAGCAATTAATGTTGATTCATGCTCTTTTTACATATCTAATGTTTAGTTATGAGTAAAAGGTAAACATGACAATAATGAGCTAAACTTTTTATTAATCTAACCGTTCACTATTTAAATCTGTTCGTTATCCTATCTTTAAGCTTGTTCAATTTCCGTCTGGGCTTTTATCCACTTATCACGGCTAATGATCTGGCTATTATTACCACCTTTCATTTGCTCTTTTCGCTGTGGTAGTTGTTGCCATACCGCTTGTTTTTTCTCTTCACTGGCTTGTCCCCAGCCAACAATTTCATTGATGTGTCTAAAACACCCCATACAAAAATCATCATCGTTCAGCCCGCACTTGGCAACACATGGTGAGTGCATATAAACATCCTATAATTAACAGTTAAAGGCGCAATTACGCTGATATATTTATGAATAACACTAGACACTAAACGTCATAAAAATTAGTCTCGTGTGAAATTAAATATATTATATATCAGTTAGTTACTTTTAATGCTCGCTTGTCTAATTATTGTGTTTGATGTAAACGCATTAGACTAATTATTGTTAGCTTGGAATAACTAAATTGCTAAGAATTGGTGTGGAGAATACCATGAAATCATCGCTATGTTCAGCAGTAAAACGTGGCTCTTTTATGTTGTTGATGAGTTTAAGCTTAGTGTTAATGACAGGTTGTTCATTACTTGAAGTTAAGCTTGAGAGTGGCGTAGAGCCGCTTCCTAAAGAGCAAATTAACATGAGAATGTTTAGCCGAGAGTTTAGTTATAGTTTCTATACTCAGGTAGAGGCGAGTGCCGATTTGATTGCTAATGGCACTGACGATGTTGCTATAAAATCAAATACTTTGATGTGGAAAATTTACTCTGAGCAAAACCTTCAGCGTGCTATTTTTCAAGCATCTCCAGTTGCCGCAATGGTAGATACATGGGTGTTTACCGAGCAGATGAATCAATACTTTTCTGACGGCGCAGGTAGCGATGTATTTGGACAGCAACAATCAATCGCCATTGAAGCTAGCCAGATGCTGTCGACTAAATTTGCTAAAACCGTAAAAGGCTTTGTTGATCCAAGCAGTTTTAGAAAGCATCAAGCATTTGTAAAACAATATGTTGCTGATAATCCAATTAAAGATATCAGTTTTAGCCGTTCTTCTGCTTTTCAAGATTGGTTAACTTATAGCAATATTTCTGAATTTGAAGCCATAACCACTTTTGGTTCGATGCCTGAAGTGATGAGTGATATGTCCGATAGAATGGCCATGACGACTCAGCAAATGCCTAAAATTCTAGGCTGGAAAGCGGAGCTGTATGCTTTGCATGCTGATGTAAATGCAGCAGATGTAGAACAAGCCCTTAAAAATATCAGTGAGACTACTGTTAAATTTCAAGCGTTAATGGAGCAAACGCCTGAGATGATGACCATGTTGGCGACGGATATGCGCACTGAACTTAGCCCTTTACTGGCAGAGTTAAGTGAGTTAACCGATGATAAAATACAGCAACTCAGTAAAGAGCGTGAAACCTTAACTCTGCTACTGACTAATGAGCGTGAAGCTTTAGTCGAAATGGTCACCAGAGAACGGATTGCTGCAGTGCAAGATATTGATGACTTGACCCAGAAAACAGTTGAGCAAGTGTTTAAGCAAATCACTGAAACTCTTAAAAGTTTGATTTTGTATTTCATTTTGTTCTTAATCGCGGTATTTTTTGCGCCATTAGGATTCGGTGTCTGGTTAGGCAAACGAATGGCTGTTAAAAAACAAGCATAAAAGGGTTCAGTATTGTCTATTTGTTCAGCTAACACGCTTAAGCTTGCGCAGATCAGTGAATGTTTATCGTCACTCAAGGCTCTGTGGCAAGTAAAAGCGTTTGAATGCGAGGTTTTGCCTTGGCAACAAGCGTTTCCGAAGTTAGCAAAAACGGTATGGCAAATAGATGACGCTGATATTGAGACACTAGATCTTGAGCAACAAAACTTAGTTAATTATTTACTGCCGAGTTTAATAGAAGATTTATCGTCAAACTCTTGTTTAAAATGGAGTGAACAAGAGCTTGCCGCGTTGTTGACTGAAGGCATTACGGCTAGTTGTATCGATAATACTAATCAAAGCGAGACATCGAGCCATCAGCCGATTGACTTACAACTTACTGAAACAGAGCTGAGTCATTTTAGTGCCCATATTAAAGGCCGTAAATGGCAACAGATCACTCAGTTTGCAGCACATGTTCCAAATGATCGCCTACCGATTGTAGAGTGGTGTGCAGGTAAAGGACATTTAGGGCGATATCTCGCCAAAAGCCGTAACTTGCCGGTGACCAGTTTAGAATGGCAACAAAACTTGTGCGATCAAGGTCATGAGTTTGCTCAACATTGGCAATTACAACAGCAGTTTCGTTGCACCGATGTATTTAAGTTATCTGAGAATCCTTTAAAGGCTGAGCAACATGCCATTGCACTGCATGCATGCGGTGATTTACATGTGAGGTTAATTGATTTGGCCGTTCAGTCATCTACACAAGCCATTTCATTTTCACCTTGTTGTTATCATTTAATTGAAGCGCAGCAATATCAGCCGCTTTCTGATGTGGCTAAACAAGCGGGTTTTACGCTTTCTCGCCATGATTTGCAGTTGCCTCTGCAGCAAAGCGTTATCGCCAATGAAAGGCTGTTAACGTTAAGGCATCAAGAAGTTGCTTGGCGTTTGGGCTTTGATAGCCTGCAAAGAGCCGCATCAGGTAATAAATGCTACTTACCTATCCCAAGCATTAAACGTAGTCAGCTTTCAGGTCGTTTTGTGGACTTCTGTCATTGGGCAGCTGTACAAAAACAGGTCGATATAACCGCGGTTGCAGATATTGAACACTATTTAGAAATCGGTAAGCAAAGACAAAGACTGACACAGAGAATTGATCTGGTCGCACATCTGTTTAGGCGCGTTTTAGAACAGTGGTTAATTTTAGATAGAATGTGTTTTTTAGAACAACATAACTACCAAGTGGATGTGCTTGAATTTTGTTCGAACAGTATTACCCCAAGAAATAGCCTTATTCAGGCTAAAAAACGATAATTGATTTTTTGTTTGTTCAAATAGTTAGCTAACTTGCTGTTATATAGTTTTAAATTGCTAGCTTAAGACTTAAACAAACTCATGCCATCACAAAATTAACTGCCATAAACTGTGGCGTAGGTAGATTTATCTACGACTAAAAGTGGTTTTATATTGAATATTTGGGTTTTTCTTGCTCAAATGGCGGGTTAATAACAAATACCAATAAATATGGTTGCTGTAAGCGACCTTAAAGTGAGCGATTGATACGGTTTCATGAAATATTCCCGCGTTTTTATTAATAGTATGGCTTATGAGTTAGCACCCCAAGTGGTGTCTAGCCTAGACCTAGAATCTCGTCTTGCGCCGCTTTATCAAAAGTTTCGTATTCCAATGGGGCAATTAGCTGCATTAACTGGTATCAAAGAACGTCGTTGGTGGCCAAAAGGCTATCGATTATCTGACGGCGCATTATGTGCAGCGCGTAAAGCTGTAGATGAAACAGGTATCAGTGTGAGTGATTTAGGTGCTGTGGTTTACACCGGTGTCTGTCGCGACCAACATGAACCTGCTACGGCTTGTCGTGTTGCGGCTGAACTAGGTGTTTCTAAAGATACTGCGATTTACGATATCAGTAACGCATGTCTTGGCGTGCTATCAGGCATTTTAGATATTGCTAACCGCATTGAGTTAGGACAAATCAAAGCTGGCATGGTGGTTTCGTGTGAATCTGCCCGCGATATCGTTGAAGTCACTATCGACAATATGTTGAATGAGCCGACGATGCAAAACTTTGCTCAGTCATTGGCGACGCTAACTGGTGGCTCCGGTGCTGTTGCGGTTATTTTAACCGATGGCAGCTTACCGCTTAAAAATACCCGTCAGCATCAACTGTTAGGTGCGAGTCATTTATCTGCTCCTGAGCACCATGAGTTATGTCAATGGGGCCTTCAGGAAACGAGCCAGAAGCTGTATCGTGAGTTTATGCGCACTGATGCCGTTACACTACTCAAAGAGGGTGTTGATTTAGCTAAGCATACTTGGGAGCACTTCTTGACTCAACGTGATTGGGTTGTAGAGCAAGTTGATAAAGTGATTTGTCACCAGGTTGGCGCATCTAATCGCAAGCAAGTTTTAAATGCACTCAACATTTCTCATGAAAAAGAATTTCCTACCTATGAAACACTCGGCAATATGGGCACAGTGTCTTTACCTGTGACCGCAGCGATTGCCCATGATCAAGGGTTCTTGAAACTCGGCGATCAAGTGAGTTTTCTAGGAATAGGCAGTGGATTGAACTGTATGATGCTTGGCATCAAGTGGTAGTCATCTAACTGGTTATTTAACAGTATTATAAGAATTATTAGGAAGCATCATGTTAGAAAATCTGTTGCCTTTTGACAGCCATTATTTAGACCGAAATGGTAATAAATTACATTACGTCAACGAAGGTCAAGGTGAGCCAGTTGTTATGGTTCATGGTAATCCTAGTTGGAGTTATTACTACCGTAACTTAGTAACGGCATTAAGCCCAACCCATCAGTGTATTGTACCTGATCACATTGGTTGTGGTTTATCAGATAAGCCTGACGATCCACAATACGATTACACCTTAAAAAATCGTATTGATGATCTAGAAGCCTTGCTTGATAGTCTTGATGTGAAAGAAAACATTACCCTAGTCGTGCACGATTGGGGTGGCATGATCGGTATGGGTTACGCAGCTCGTTACCCTGAAAGAATTAAACGTTTAGTCTTTTTAAATACTGCAGCGTTTCATTTACCTGAAACCAAGCCTTTTCCTTGGGCATTATGGGTTTGCCGTGAAACGATATTAGGTACATTTTTGGTAAGAGGCTTTAATGCTTTTTCATCCATTGCCTCTTATGTGGGTGTTAAGCGTAAACCGATGTCAAAAGAAGTGCGTGAAGCCTATGTTGCGCCGTTCAATAACTGGAAAAACCGTATTTCAACATTACGTTTTGTACAGGATATTCCATTAAAGCCTGAAGACCGTAATTACCAGTTAGTGTCTGACATCAGTGACAGCTTAACTAAGTTTTCTGATGTACCGACCTTAATTTGTTGGGGACTTCAGGATTTTGTTTTTGATAAGCACTTTTTAGACAAGTGGCGTCAACATATGCCTCATGCGCAGGTGCGAGAGTTTGATGACTGTGGTCATTATATTCTGGAAGATGCGACTGAAGATGTGATTGGGCTTATTCAGCACTTTATGGCTGAGCAGCCAAAGGCTTAACTTGTTAGAGTGAATAAAGTAAGGGCATCGTAATGATGCCTTTTTACTTTATAGCGTTAGCTGAACTTCGAAAGTCATTACTCTTAATACAGTGATACTTAAGCAATGAATCAGTTAACAATGATAATGTTATAAAAGAGAACCTTAAATCGTATTCATGACAGTGAGCTTATGACTATAAATACAGCCAATATCTGCCAGCATTTATCTCATGCTGCGAAACACATTCCCACTGAACTTGCTGTTGCTGTACAAACGGCTCAATCCGGTTCACTTTCATATCAAGAAATTGACTTTAAAGCCTTAGATGCTGACTCTGACGATATGGCCTATCGGCTAAATGCTGCTGGGATTCAAACGGGGATGAAAGCGGTATTGATGGTGACACCGAGTATCGATTTTTTTGTGCTCACTTTTGCGCTATTTAAAGCAGGGATTATTCCGATTTTGGTGGACCCTGGAATGGGGGTTAAGAACTTAAAGCAATGCTTTGAAGAAGCCAAGCCCGACGTTTTTATTGGTATTTCGAAAGCGAATATTGCCCGTAGGGTATTAGGTTGGGGTAAGTCTTCTGTAAAGCATTGTTTGAATGTTGGTGGCAGTGGACTAGAGCGCTGGTTGGCGGGGGCAAAAAATATTGATAGCTTGCCTAAAGCCGTGCTTAATACGCCATATCCAATACAGCTTCTTGATAACAGTCAAATGGCGGCAATATTGTTCACCAGTGGCAGCACTGGTACGCCTAAAGGTGTGGTGTACAGCCATGCAATGTTTGAGGCGCAAATTCAGGCATTAAAGCATGATTATGGCATTAAACCTGGCGAGCGAGATTTAGCGACCTTCCCATTATTTTCGTTATTTGGGCCAGCACTTGGTATGGCGTCTATTGTACCTGCCATGGATGCCAGTAAACCGATAACGGCTAACCCTGATTATCTTTTTGCTGCGATTGAAAAGTATCAATGCTCAAATATGTTTGTTAACCCAGCTTTACTAGAACGATTAGGTCAAGCGGGGGAGCAAAAAGAGCATAAGTTACCGAGTGTTAAGCGAGTTATTTCAGCCGGCGCACCAGCGACAATTTCATCCATTAAACGATTCAGTCAGATGTTATCTGAAGGCGTTGAAGTGTTAAACTCTTATGGCGCGACTGAGTCTTTACCTATCAGTATGATGCCGAGCTCAGCGTTATTTGATACCACTGAGTCCACTGATAACGGTAAAGGGATTTGTGTTGGCAAGCCAATAGATGGTGTTGATATTGCCATTATCGATATTACCGAAGATGTGATCAGTCAGTGGGATGAATCATTACCCCTGAACAGTGGTGAAATCGGTGAGATTGTCGTAAAAGGCCCAATGGTCAGTGAGAGTTATTACCAGCGAGACGCAGCAACAGCTTCGGCTAAAATTGCCGATGGCGATATTGTTCGTCACCGAATGGGTGACGTGGGTTATCTTGATGATGCAGGTCATTTATGGATGTGTGGCCGTAAAGCCCATCGGGTAGATAGCAATAAACGTTATTTTTCGATTCCTTGTGAGCGAGTGTTTAACACTCATCAACAAGTCAAACGCTCTGCACTGGTTGCTATTGAAGTTAATGGCGCCACTGTGCCGTTATTATGTGTTGAACTTGATAAAGGGATTGTCTGCTCAACCAGTAAACTACTCTATCAAGAGTTGCTTGATATCGCTGAAAAATACCCTCATACAACAGGAATTCATCGCTTCCTTATTCATCCTGACTTTCCGGTTGATGTGCGTCATAACGCAAAAATATTCCGTGAAAAGCTCAGTGTCTGGGCACAAAAGCAATGGAAGGAATAACTTGTGACTGTTAATCAACCGTCTTTATCTTCAGATAAAAATCAAAAGAGCCCATTAATGTTTGATGACTTATTAGTACAAGAACAACAAGCGTTAACAGCGCTTAAAGCATCAGCTAAACGGGTTTTTGTGACCGGTGCTGGTGGTTTTTTAGGTAAAACCATTTGTAAAAGATTACGTGCCGCACAAATCGAAGTTGTGGGTTTTTCCCGCGGTGATTATCCCGCGTTAACTGACATGGGCGTAACTATGTTTCAGGGGGATATAGCTGACTATGAAAGTGTATTGTCTGCAATGCAAGATTGCGACTTAGTATTTCATGTTGCTTCAAAAGCTGGGGTTTGGGGCAGCAGAGACAGCTATTTTGAGCCAAACGTAAATGGTACTGCCAATATTATTCGCGCTTGTAAGGCATTAAATATTAAACGCTTAGTTTATACCAGCACCCCAAGTGTGACCTTTGCAGGTGAAGATGAGTCAGGTATTGATGAATCAGCCCCTTATGCCAAATCCTATTTGAATTATTACGGTCACTCAAAAGCCATAGCTGAAAAAATGGTGTTAGACGCTAATAATACTGAGTTTAAGACCACAGCATTAAGACCTCATTTGATATGGGGCCCAGAAGATCCTCATCTTGTGCCACGTGTCATCGCGCGAGCTCAAATGGGTAAGCTTAAACTAGTCGGTAAACAGGATAAATTGGTTGATACCATTTACGTTGATAACGCCGCTTATGCCCACATTTTGGCCGCGAATGATTTAAATGCTGCTTCAAATGCCGCAGGTAAGGCCTATTTTTTAAGTAATGATGAGCCAATTACAATGGCTTCAATGCTCAACAAAATTCTTGCTTGTGTCGATATCGGCCCCGTTTCAAAGCGAGTGCCAGCAGGCGTTGCTTATACTGCTGGCGTGGTGTTAGAAACCGTTTATGGTTTGCTCAACAAACAACAAGAACCGATTATGACGCGTTTTGTGGCAAGGCAACTGTCAACTAGCCATTATTTTGATATTAGTGCAGCGAAACAAGATTTTGGTTATCAAGCCTTAATTAATATTGATGAAGGGATGAAACGACTTAAAAAATCATTATAAATCAAAATGAGCAGAATGATTTAATGACGAATTGACCTAAAATATTAATACTTTCTTAGGTGAGCGCTTTAATAAATTTACAAGGGTTGCCGGCAAAAACACCATTGCCGGCAATATCTTTTGTTACGACGCTTCCAGCGCCGATCACGGCATTATCGCCAATGGTTATACCCGGTAATATAGATACATTGCCGCCTAACCACACATCATCTCCAATCGTTATCGGCTTTCCATATTCAGTCATGCGCCTTGCAATGGCATCCAGAGGATGAGTTGCTGTAGATAACATTACATTGGGGCCAAACATCACATTGTTACCTATTTTGACCTGACATACGTCTAGGATGACTAAGTTGTGGTTTGCATAGAAATTATCGCCTACTTCAATGTTTATGCCGTAATCACAGAAGAAGTTCGCTTCTATATGGCATTTTCCCTTAGGTGATATCAATGCTTTTAATACGTTTGTGCGCTGTTCTATTTCTGATGGACATAGTTGATTAAATTGATGGCATAGCTTCTTTGCATTGGCTCTTAATTCAAGTAACTCAGGTTCCCAAGCATCATAGGACTGACCTGCAAGCATCTTTTCTTTTTCTGTCATTGTGAACTCCATTCTCAATGTTTTATGAACTCAGTGATGGCTTATGAACTTAGTGATGATTTATGAGCTTAGCGATGATTTCTGAACATATCGACTATCGCTATAGGGCGAATATTTTATTGTGGCAGATTATCAACTTTAGATCCTTTCTGCCTGTCATTCCATTCACTTAATCAGTTCTATAGCATTAGGATAATGCCAGTAGACTTAAGTCGGCTATACCTAAGCGGGCGAAACGTTAACATGATGCCTTTGAATTAGTTAGAAAGGAAAAATTAATGGCAGCTAAACGCGGGTTAACACTAATAATTAAACTGATATTCAGTTTGGCAATGATTGTCGCCAGTCCCCATATTCGTGCTGAAGAGCATTCAGATGATGCCATTAAAAGTGAAAGCGTAAATAACCAAAATCAATTGGTTGGAAGTTGGACCCTGAGCTCTGGAAAGTATCTCAACGATAAAGGAAAGTGGATCAATTATCAGGACTTAAACCTCAGCGCGATAAAAGTGATTTCGCAGAATTATTTTAGCTTTACCACAATGCAAACCTCTTCGGGCGTGAAAACGTTTTGGGCTGCAGGTACAGGTAAGTATCAACTGACTCAGCAGCATTATACCGAATTTCCATCGTTAAACTCTTTCAATGTTAAAGAAGGGGAGTCATTTACCTTTTCTTATAAATTGGTCGGTAATGAGTGGCATACAGAGCGCTTTGAAGCTGGAGTGTTGTCAGAGGTTGAAGTTTGGAAAAGACTGGATTGATTGGCTTTGAGAGCGACTGTAACACATGATTTACGATATTGTTGAATGAAAAAACAACTCCAAGGATTGGTTAAATTATCAACCAATGTATCTTAAATTCTTAACCGCTAATTTAAACAAATAATATTCTAATGAATAGCGGGCAGGGAGAGCAAGATGCAAAAAAAATGGGATTTAGCCACGTTAGCAATTCATGGTGGGCATAAAAAAGAACAGTTTGGCGCGTTAGTGACACCACTGTATCAAAGCGCCACTTTCGTATTCGACAATGCACAGCAAGGTGGAGCACGTTTTGCTGGTGAAGAACCTGGATATATTTATACACGACTCGGTAATCCGACAACCGATGAGTTAGAACGCAAAATGGCTTTACTTGAAGGCGCAGAAAGCGCGGCCGCATGCGCATCTGGTATGGCAGCTGTTTCTGCTGCATTAATGACACATCTTAAAGCTGGCGATCATCTTGTTGCATCAAATGTTGTATATGGCTGCACCTTTGCATTACTAAACACTCAATTAACCCGATTTGGCATCGATGTCAGCTTTGTGGATTTTACGGATACATTGGCAGTGGAAGCAGCAGTGCAGCCAAACACAAAACTGGTGTTTTGTGAAACACCAGTAAACCCACATTTAGAAGTTTATGATTTACGCGCTATCGCAGATATTGCTACGCGTAATGGACTGGTTAGTATTGTAGATAATACTTTCATGACACCACTTTTACAGCAGCCATTATCCATGGGGATTGATATGGTGGTACATAGCGCAACCAAATATTTAAATGGTCATGGGGATGTTATTGCTGGCATTGTTTGTGGTAGTAAAGAACATATTGATGGGCTAAAGCACGACATTTTGAAAGATTTTGGTGGTGTTATGTCTCCCCACGATGCATGGCTCATTTTAAGGGGCTTAAAAACCCTTGATGTAAGATTGACCCGACATTGTGATAGCGCTGAAATAATCGCTAACTTTCTCGAGAATCATCCTCAAATTAGCCAAGTATTTTATCCAGGGCTTAAATCACATCAAGGACATGTGTATCTTGGCAAACAAATGAAACGTGCAGGCGGGGTGATCGCATTCGAGTTAAACGGTGACATGAAGACAGCGATTAATTTTGTTAACGCTTTATCTCTATTCACAATAGCTGTCAGCTTAGGGGATGCAGAATCATTAGTGCAACACCCTGCATCAATGACTCATAGTGCATACTCTCCTGAAGCCAAAGAAGAAGCTGGGATCACTGATAACTTATTACGCATTTCTGTGGGGCTAGAAAATGTGGAAGATTTGATCGCTGATATCGAGCAAGCATTTATTAAAGGTAATTGAAATAAATAAGCCCGCTATTAGCGGGCTTATGTGTATTTGGCTTAAGTTAACTGCGGCCTAGGTTGAACACGGCTTATATTAACTAAGGCTCAGGTTAATTAGTTGGTAGAAACGGTTTCTGCACCACCGCCAGAACCACCACCAGAACCAATGGCACCAGGTGCTGGAGCTGAACCAAATGAACCACCACCGGCAGTTAATGTTTCTTCTACCGCTTTGGCAACGATAGAAGGGTCGACACCATTCGCAAGCGCAATAGCCAGTATTTCATCTGGGTCCATACCTGAAGCCGCCGCAGAGGCAAGAACCTGAATTATCATTTCTTCATTGCCATCGGTTGCTTGTATCGCTAAAGCAAGAATTTCACCAGCATCTTCAGGGGTTGCGTTAAATTGTGCTAATGCATACTCCGCAAGTGATACTCCTTGTTCATTTGCTTGAGTGACACCGGCTACGAATTCGGTTTCGGTTACTGCAGCTATTCCATTACTGGAAACCATTGCTGATAAAAGTAATAAACTTAGCTTTAAGTTACGCATCATTATTCCTTAATTTGTGTCGAAGTATTAAATCTATTAAGTAAAAGTATAGTCTCTATTTCGCCCTCTTTGGAAGAGACGATAGTATTATAATGACTCACAGGGTACAGCCCATTCCCTTGCAAACCATCAATATTCATTTGTAAACAGTGAGTTGAAATGGTTATATTTTCAACGTGGGGAGCAATTATTTTTATTCCAATACCGTGACATATTTGTGTTACGGTTTGGACAAAAAAACGAGAGTCAGCTTCTTCCAGATCTCTAATATAACCGCCATCCAGTTTGATATAGTCAATATCCATGTTTTTGATATAAGAAAAAGAGCTTAAGTTGGCACCAAATCGTTCAAGGGTTATTTCAATGCCCATTTGTTTAGCTCGACTGATAAACTGCTTGGTAGACTCAACAGATGCCATTGCTGCTGATTCATTAATTTCAAAAATTAACTGAGGAAGCTGTGCTTTATGTTGTTGGTATATTTGAAATAACCAATTGGTGAATGATTCATCGTGAATAGCGCTATTACCAATGTTAATGGCAATTTTAGCCTGTTTAACTTTTAATAATTTATGAAAAATAAAGCTCACAACAGCCTGCTCTAACTCGCTAGATAAGTGTAATCGCTCTGCCATGGCGAAAACTTCAGGAGTGGAGAAAACTTCATCTTCTAGTTTAAATCGCAGAAACGATTCAACATACATCAGATCTTTTTGGTTATTAATAATCGGTTGCAGCATTAGTTCGAAAATACTGTCCAGTTCGTGCATATTCTCAAGATTTCGTTGAGTATTGTTAGATGATGAATAAGCGATAAATTGCTTTAAAATTTCTAACCATTTGATTCTTGAGTGACCTTGACTATCAGATGCTGTAATTTGATTGTTTTGAGTATTTAAATAATATTGCTGGGTGGCAATCTCTGTATCGCATCGTTGAACAGCACAAGTAAATGACTCTGATAAGTCTACTTTCGTAGACACATGTTTAGCGAACCCTTGAGGATATTGTGTATTACTTGCAAGGCTGATTGACTCATTTAATGAACTGTTTAGTTGTTCTGCTTCATTGGATGACATTAGCGATAAAATAATAAATTCTGAGCCTGACACCCTGAACATCGTAATTTGATTGAAAGGCGTTATTTGTTTTTTAAATAGGTTTGCCGCTTCTGTAATATAATTGTCTCCAGCGCTGTAACCTTCAGAATCATTGATTTGCTTCAATGATGTCATTGAAATGAGGTTCATGTATAAAGCCGAACCGGTTTCATTCGCTTCGACAATGTAAGAGTCAAACCTTTTTAACAATGCTCTGCGATTGGGTAAATCAGTCTGACTATCTAAGTAGACTTGTTTTGATAACGATTCTGCCAATTGTGTTTGTTCTTGAAAAGTTTGGCGAATATTTTCGACCATTTTATTAAGCGCATTGACTACAGCTCTTAATTCCGTGGTGTAAGGAATTTCAGAATTAATTTCGAATTGTTTTGTTGCAACAGCATTTGCTTGTCTTTCAATTCCTTTTAAAGGATATAAAACCGCTTTTAATATGAAGAAACCTGCAATTAATGCGATACATAATTGCATGCAGGTTATCCATAAAATATTTTTACTATGATTCCATAAGGTGTTGTAGGCCGAACCTGAGTGAGATTGAACCTTGATTTTTCCAGCTATAACCCAGCCATTAGAGACTTCGCTTGTCATTACTGGTGGTGATAATAAAAATAGCTTGATAAACCAGTTGGGTATATGTTGCGTGCCGTGTGGGTTAGTTCTTGAAAAAATTATTTTTTCATTAAGATCATAAAATGCTATCGATTGATAATAACCTGAATCAAATAGTGCGTTTGTCATCGTTTTTGCGATAACTAACTCCTCTTCATCCATATAAGGCGAAATAGAGAGGCCTAAACTATGTGCAGCGTCTTGTGCATGTGAGGAAAGTTGGTCTTCGAGATAGGTCTGCATACTCGTTATATTGTTATAAAGAGATGCACTAAAGGTAAAAATAGTTAAACAAGCAATTAATAAATAAAGCTGTGTTTTTAAAGATAACCCTTTCTTAATGCTCACTACTTTGCTCCTATTATTGGCCTTGCTCAATTCTTTCCATCAGTGCAGTCCAATCTTTGGAACCTGCTCCGCTTTTTACTTTATTGCCTAACCCTTGAGCTTTCGCTAACCATAACCCTTGACCGTTAAACGAATAAATTGGCTTCAAGTCACGACGTTTGTTTGCTGGGAGAATTCTAGTGTTCAAGTTGTCTAATACCAGTGGCATTGAACTGGGGGTATCTGAATAAATAAGAACCATGTGAGGTTCATTAATCGTTAGTGCACGGACATACATTAACCTTAACTTTGATTCATCTATACCCAGTGCTAATAAAGTCATGTACTTAAAAATCGCGAAATCTTCACAATCACCGGCTCCTGTACCTAAAGACTCTATAGGCGTTGCCCAATAATCTTGTTTTTTCCAATGCTTGATATCTGATTTGAAACTAATGTTTCGATTAGAAAACTGATTTACAAGATTTAATTTTGACAGTATCTCGGATTGTTGTTCTGCCTTAATTAACGCTTCCCATTTATAAAAAATATCCAATCTTTCAGTGGTGTAACGATTCTTGAGCTGTTCATAAAATTCTATATTAAATGTTTTTTCTGAAATAAAAGAAAAGCAGCAAAAGCTAAACAGCAATAATGCTATTGGAAGTCGGCTTATCATGTTCCGCTTATTAGAAACAATATAAACACTCATAAATAATGCTAGATATTGATTAGGTATCATTAATGATCGCAATTATGATTAAAAAACGAACTAACTTAGGGCGTAGACTTTGAGTTGATATCACGTTTACTTTACCAGCCGCTTTATCGGAAGTCATTTTTACTCTAACTGTAATTTAATTTCAAAATAATTGACCCTTGTAATGAAAACGTAATAATTTTGTTTTTTTACCTCGTCCTTCAAGTATCTATCGCTTTAGCGTGTAAGTGTATGAGGTATAGGTAATATGTGACTTACTTATTGACGTTTTGCACATTTTAAAATAAAAAACCTGTTATATCAATGGTTGTAAGTGTGTCGTTCGAGTGTCATAATATTGACACTTGTTTGGTTTAAGATAATTTCAACTTGGTTTGATTATTGCTTGTATTGATGTGTTTTATCGTTTGCTTTTAACATGTAATAAATTTTCATAATAAATTTTAGTTATTTAAAACATGGGTTTAATATCGAGTGGTGGCTTAAAAGTGAAATATTAAATAGCCATTGTCATTAAATTTTAACCTAAACCAAGCTAAAGTTGGTGTTTGTTTTAGAGATGTTGTGTGTTTATTGCTTTGTTGTGGTGCACCGGGCGGCTTACGTTAAGTTTATTTCAAGTTTATTGAGTATATAGAAATTAGGATTTATGGAAGAGATGTGCAGCAATCTGGAAGCTGAAATTCAGGGGCGGTAGCGTGTCTTTTCTTGCTATTAATGGAATATGTGTAAGAGGTTTTAGATGAAAGTCACTGTTTTTGGTATTGGTTATGTTGGGTTAGTGCAGGGTGCAATTTTAGCGGATGCGGGTCACGACGTATGCTGTATTGATGTTGACCAGAATAAAATTGATAACTTGCAAAAGGGCATTATCCCAATCTATGAACCTGGCTTGAGCTCTATAGTAGAAAAGAACTATGCCGAAGGGCGTTTAACGTTTTCAACGGAGGCGGAGTTTGGTGTTAACTTTGGAGAGTTGCAGTTTATTGCCGTTGGTACTCCTCCTGATGAAGACGGATCTGCTGACCTTAAGTATGTTTTGAAAGTGGCAGAAACAATCGCTACCCATATGAATTCTAGTAAAATTGTGATTGATAAATCAACGGTTCCAGTTGGGACGGCTGATAAAGTACAAGCGATGATAACAAATGTCCTTAATGAACGTTTTTTAAGCCGTGAGTCTCAACCTAAATTCTCAGTAGTATCTAATCCAGAGTTTTTAAAAGAAGGCTCAGCTGTATCAGATTGCAAACGTCCCGATCGCATTGTCATCGGAACCCATTCTAAATATGCAGAAGATTTAATGCGTGAACTTTACGAGCCTTTTAATAGAAATCACGAAAAAATAATTGTGATGGATGTCAAAAGCGCTGAATTAACCAAATATGCCGCAAATTGTATGTTAGCGACTAAAATTAGTTTCATGAATGAGATGGCTAATATTGCTGAAAAAGTTGGCGCTGATATCGAGCAAGTAAGACAAGGTATTGGATCTGACTCAAGAATTGGATTTCAATTTATTTATCCTGGTTGTGGTTATGGTGGTTCATGTTTTCCTAAAGACGTACAAGCATTAGTGAAAACTTCAGATGCGATAGGGTATGAATCTCAAATACTTAAAGCTGTTGAAGCAGTCAATTACTCGCAAAAAAATAAACTTTTTGAATATATTTGTCAGCATTATTTTCCTGAATTGAATCATCAAGCTGTTATAGAAAATAAAAGCTTAACAGGTAAAACTGTGGCGGTATGGGGTTTAGCATTTAAGCCTAATACTGATGATATGCGTGAAGCTCCCAGCCGAGTGCTTATGGATTCTTTATGGCAAGCGGGGGCTAAGGTTCAAGCGTTTGACCCAGAATCAATGGAAGAAGCGCAGCGGATATATGGTAATCGCAACGATTTAGGCCTTATGGGGACAAAAGAAGCTGCATTGAATGGCGCTGATTTATTGGTGATATGCACTGAGTGGCAAAGCTTCAAAGCACCCGATTTCGATAACATGAAGTCACTTTTAAATGAAGCTGTCATTGTCGATGGTCGAAACTTATTTAATGTGCAGCGCATGCAACAAAAAGGCATTAAGTATTACAGTATTGGCCGTACACCAAAGCAGATGAATTAGAAGAATATAAACTGCGTAAGTAAATGTTGACCGTAGAATTAACTAAGACTTTTACCATGGATGATAAGTTTGAAGAGCGCTACAAGTATGTCGAACCAACATAAGAAATCGAAATATAATTTTGCCAATACTGGTTGGTTACTTATCGAGAAAGTGTTGCAGTTGTTTCTTGGTTTAGGCGTCGCTATTTATGTTGCGCGTTATCTTGGCCCTGAGGATTATGGGGTGCTGAGTTATAGCCAAAGCTTAGTGATGATGTTTTCTGCAATAGCAGCTTTGGGGATCGATAATGTTATCGTAAGAGAGTTAACCCAAGATAGAGATAATGTTCACCGAATCATACCTTCGGCTATCATAATGAAGTTGAGTGGTGGCGCTTTGTCTGCCTGCCTTTCGACTGTGACAGCTTGGATAATTGCCCCCAGTCCTGACATGGCTGTATTAGTTGCAATTATTTCAGTTTCTATGATGTTCAATAGCTCTATTGTAGTGAATTTATTCTTTCAATCTATTGAGAAAATTAAGTTCTCAGCAATCGCAAATTCATTTGCTTTTACTTTCTCTGCTTTAACTAAAGTGACGTTTATTTTAATTAATGCTCCTTTGAGTTGGTTTGCTTTTGCTTTATTACTTGATTCAATTTATATCGCAATTGCATTATTAATCGTGTTTCTTCGCTTCAAACCACAAATGGCCGTTAAATACACCTTTGATTATAGCTTTGCAAAACGTGTTTTTTTGGAGTCTTGGCCTTTAATATTTTCAATGTTAGCTGTGATGGTTTATTCCAGAATAGATCAACTCATGCTAATGCAAATGATTGGTAAAGAGGCTGTGGGACACTACTCAGTAGCAGTGAAACTCTATGATGCAGCAATTGTTTTACCCACAGCAATTATAGTGAGCTTTTTTCCAAGAGTGGTTAATGCGATGAAAGAAACTGATATTGCGACAGCATTTAATCGTTATTTCCAAATACCCATAATATTAGCTATATCGATTGCAATATTTGTTACTTTGACTTCATTTTGGTTTATCCCATTATTATTTGGTGAGCAATATCAAGCATCGAGCTCTGTACTTAATATTTTGATTTGGGGGGCAATTTTTACTGTTCTAGGGATGATTCGCTCTCGTTGGGTCACGATGAAAAAACTTCAGAAGTACACCATTGTTTATGTCGTTATTGGAATGAGTATCAATATTTTATTGAACCTTATATTAATACCTAAGTATGGAATTACAGGCGCTGCATGGGCAAGTTTTGCTGCTCAAGTTTGTTCTGGATACATTGGCGTATTACTGATGAGAAAAACTCGACCATTTTTTAGAATAGCATCAAATTTACTTAACCCATTTAGATGGAATTTTCACAGAGGGATTCATGGATAGCACTGTTTTTTTTAGACCGATTACTCAATATGAGAACTTGGGTGATTTAGTGATCAACCAAGAATTATTGAAAGCATTGCCGGTAAATTCTTCTGTAGTGATAGAAGCCAAAGGTGTACCAACATGGTTCGTTGAAGCCTTGATTAAAGATATCAAGATTGAACAGGTTCTAACTGAAAAAAAACCTTTTTATAAAAGAGTGATTAAATCAATATTCAGTCATAAACAAACTTACTTTTTAGATGTTCCTGGGCATGTTTTTTATGAAGCTGCGGATAGAAGTGGTTGGTTTAGGTTCATTAAAATGCGCTTATTTAGCTTATTGGGGATCCGTTATGTTCGTCTCGGTGTCTCATTAGGGCCCTATGGTGACTCTGCATTAGCACTTGAGGTGCAAAAGAGTAGAGCCTATTTTTATACTGGCGTGCGTGAAAAATATAGTCACCAATATTTAAAGAGTGTCGGGATTAATAAGTTTGAGTACTTTCCAGATTTTGGTCTATGTTTAGATTATTCATCAGGTGACAAGACAGAAAAGTGTGGCGTTGGGTTTTCTTTTCGTTCAGGAGTTGTTTCATCAAATGCTAATAATGCTGAAAACACGCTAGCAATTTGTGATGCATTAAACACCATCAAGCAGTCTTATCAGCTAACACCGATAGTTCAAGTTAACCTCGATGATGATTACATGTCTTTGCTTGCTAATGAAATAGAGCTAGACACAGCGAGTATTACTTTTTTTGACCATGACGCAGACAAAATATTCAGTGCATATGAGAATGTTAAATTCGTCATTTCAAATAGGCTACATGTGTTAATTTTCGCTTTATCTAGAGGTGCGATGGTGATTCCGTATATCGATAGGAGTCGACATACGAAAGTGACAGGTGTGTTTGAAGATATTGGGTTGGGTGATGTGATATATGATATCGCAAATCCAACTGACATTATTGAACACTTACAGTTAGTTGAAAGCATCTTTAGTGGGCTCTGTGTCGAGAGTATTTTTAAAGATAAGAAGCAAAAAATTACTAAAATCTTATCAGAATCAGTTTTTAAAACTGATTAATTGTCATTGTTTACGGAAGAGTATTGATGTTAGTCAGTGTCTATATCACCACCAAAGATCGTCTTGAGCTACTAAAAAGAGCTGTAGAATCAGTCATTTCTCAGACCTATGCTCATGTTGAGATTATTGTCGCAGATGATGGTTCAACCGATGGTTCTCATGATTATCTCCGCAACATGCAAGCCGAGGGAAAACTAACGGCGATAATAAACGCGGGTGAATCAAAAGGTGCTTGTTACGGTAGGAACCGAGCCATTGAATTAGCGAAAGGTGAGTTCATCACCGGTCTCGATGATGATGACTACTTTGAAAACTGGCGAATTGAAGCTTTCTTAGACTACTGGAATAAAGAAAAAGTAGACAATAAAAATATTGCAGGCCTATTTGATAGTGTTATTGAGTTAAGAAGTGATGGCAAGCATAAATACAATGAAACTAGTTTCGTTTCATATGATCAGTTAAGACACAGTAATGCTGTAGGTAATCAAGTTTTTACCAAGACAGAATATCTTAAAGCGATTGCTGGGTTTGATGAAAAAATGCCAGCATTACAAGACTGGGATACATGGATTAGACTAACTGAAAAATATGGGGAACTGATAAATATTCAGAAGTTTTCTTATATTATCGATCAAATCCATGGAGAAGTGAGAATTTCTGAAAAGAAAAGTGCGCGTATTAGAGGTGCTTTCTCCCTGCTGCAAGAGAAATTACATCCAATGAGCTTCTCGGAAAAGGTCAGTGTGACAGATGCTCTTTATCGTTATAAGCAGATAGACATTAATATTAATGAGATCTTTGTTCTGCTATTAGGTTTTAAGTTTAGAAAAATCGCACAAGTATTAAAATGGAAAATGTTGAATGGTTAATTCATTTTATATTTTTTCTCCATTGCTATTTTATATCGTTTTCTTACGTTCTTCTTTAGATCCTGTTCTTGAGTTAACTAAAGTTGCAGGTATTGGAATGGGGGCCGTTCTTAATTTACTTGTCGTTTGTTTTTTTGTAATTGTATGTTTTATTAAAAAGTTTGAATTGCCACGCAGTTTTTTCAAGGTATGGTCACTCTTTATTGTTACAGGGTTGATCTCTTTGGTTATATCTCCTGACAAACTTGGTTCGGCTAGATCTTTTTTTGCGGTATTAACTTATTATTCAATTTTCTCTTTATCATTTTACTTTATAAAAAGTAGAGAGGACTTCGCAAGTATAATAAAGTTAGTGGTTTATTCAGCTGTAATTCCATTTTGTTTTGTATTTAAAGAGTTCGCGCTGCCTGCAGCAAGTTATACAAAAGATGGTTTTAGATTGTTTGCATCATTTTCGCATCCTAATATCTTTGCATTTTATTTAGTTTTAGTTATTTCAATATGCTTTTATGCGATGAAGTCTAAAGTTATTATGTTTGAAGCGTCATTTATAAAGCATGCGAAACTCATTTTATTCTTCGGTATTATCTGTTTGTTAATAACAAAAACAAGAAGTGCTTGGGCAGCGCTTTTATTTGTTTTTATCTTTTATGGTCTCCTTTCTGAAAGGCGATATTTACTGTACCTGTTTGTACTTGGTGCAGTTGCTATGTTCATCCCTTCGATACAAGAACGAGTAGTAGATATTTTTAGCGGTGTTACTGCTGATGACTTAGCTTATGGGGAGGTTTTAAACTCTTATGCGTGGCGTCAAATTGTATGGATTGCTTCATGGGACTATATTATTGCTAAGCCGTTTTTCGGCCATGGTTATGATACTTTTTCTTACTATTTCCTCGAATTTTTTCCATTAGAGGGCTCCAGCAAATTTGATGCCCATAATGCATATGTTCAAATAGCTTTCGATATGGGTTTTGTAGGTGTTATAGGTTTCTTAACCATTTTCTTATCTATCATCAAAGAGATGTTGTCTTACTATAAGTTTGATAAGCCCGGTACGGCTATCCTGTTGGGTGTTATTTTATCTTATATGCTCGTTTGCTATTCGGATAACATGTTTTTTTACTTATCTTACAATTGGTACTTTTGGTTAGTTATGGGTTCTTTTTATTACCTTTCAAGATTGGAAGCGAGTTCACTCCATAGGAGTTTACATGCAGTTAATGTCTAAAATAGATTTGACGATTGTTTTAAGAGCATTTTCAATTTTTGCAATTGTTTCTGGTCATTTGGGGTTTATTCATTTAGCTGGTGGTTCTTTCTATTTAATTTTTCTGTCAGGTTATAATTTCGTTAGATTTAATTACCCTAAAGTTAAACGGGCAAATGCTGGTAAGGCTTACTTTGATATTGTTTCCTTTGTAAAAATATACTTTGGGTTCATCATCAAGATAATTGTTCCTGTTTTACTCTATACATTTTTTATCTACGCATTTTTAGGCCGATTTTACCTTGGTGGCGTTTTTCTTGTATCTAATTTTATTGGCCCTAACTATGCTGATGGTTTAACATTTTGGTTTATTGAGGTTTTGGTTCAAATATATGTTTTGTTTGGCTTAGTTATGATTTCAAATTATTTCTATTTTTGGATTAGTAAAAAGCCTTACCAATCATTTTTGTTCGGATTTGTTATGTTTTACATGCTTTCCATTGTGTGCCGAATGATATGGGACACAAGCTTTTACTTAGATAGATTTCCTCACTTAATGATGTATATATTTTTTGCAGGTGCTTTAGTTGCTTTTAGTACTGATACTAAAAAGAAAGTAATTACTTCAGCTATATTATGCTTGATAGCCCTAGAGTTTGTTTTGTTTGATTTTAATAGCAAAGTATTATTTTTAATGTTGGGAGCTATTACAACGGTTTGGGTCGACAGAATTTCAATTCCAAAGGTATTGCATTGGCCTATTAATATTATCGCCATGTCATCCTTATTTATCTATTTAGTTCATTTTCAAGCTAAGTCCTTAATTGATAAATTGATCCCCAATTTACCAGCATTTGCCGTGGTGTTATTTGCGTTATTGACAGGGATTATCATGTCTGAGTGCTGGAAAAGAAGATCTAAATTTATTCAGTTTTCAAAAAAATCGTTTTCAAAAGGTCATTCTAAGTGAAAATTACTTATTTTATTAATCAGTACCCTCAAGTCAGCCACACTTTTATAAGACGTGAAATCATAGCGCTAGAGCAACAAGGTTTTGAGATTCAACGCATTGCTCTTCGTGGCTGGGATGCTGATATCGCTGATGAAACAGATAAAATAGAACGTTCTAAGACGCAATATTTACTCAAAGATGGGGTGAAATCGCTTGTTCCATTTTTTGTTAAGCGATTAGTGAAACAGCCTGCCTCTATCATTCGTGCAATAGTAAGTGCCGTTAAGTTATCAAAAATGTCAGAACGGAGTTTACCTTATCATTTGGTTTATCTTCTTGAAGCTTGCAAGTTAGCCAGCTTTATGGAGCAGTTTGATAGTCGTCATGTGCATGCTCATTTTGGCACTAATTCTACAGAAGTTGTGATGTTAGCCAATTTGCTTATCAATACACCTTACAGCTTTACTGTTCACGGACCTGAAGAATTTGATAAACCACTTAGTCTTCATTTAAATGAGAAAATTGCCAATTCAAAGTTTGTATCAGCAATTACATCTTATTGTCGTTCGCAGCTGTTTCGCTGGGCAGATTATGACGATTGGTCAAAAATTAAAATTGTTCATTGTGGTCTGGATGAAACGTTTTTACAGGGCCAGGTAACAGATCCTAGTATTTCAAGCACGAGACAATTTTTGTGCATCGGTCGCTTATGTGAACAGAAGGGACAATTGCTGTTACTAGAAGCATTTAAGGATTTAGTGGCGGTTGATCCGAATGTAAAACTGATTTTAGCCGGTGACGGTGATATGCGTCCTCAAGTTGAGTCATACATTAGTCAATTTGGTTTACATGAACATGTCGACATAACTGGATGGATAAGTTCGGGCGAAGTTAAGCGTTTATTAACTGATTCAGATGCAATGATTCTACCTAGTTTTGCTGAAGGTTTGCCCGTTGCGATTATGGAAGCTATGGCAATTGGTACCCCCGTATTAACGACTTACATAGCGGGCATACCTGAGCTTTTGACAACAAATGAAAATGCGATTCTATTTCCTGCTGGCGATGTAAGTGCCACGACAAAAGCAATGAAAGACTTCATTGAGCTAGATGAGGCTGCTTTATCTATACTCATTCATAATGCTTATTCAAGTGTTGCGACAAGGCATAATATTAATGTCGAAGCGGCAAAATTAGCTTGTCACATTAGACAAGGATAGAAGATGTTTACTCTAGATAACATAATTTCGTTTTTGGTTTTGATTATCATCGGTGTACCTACATTGATGATCAGCCTAGAGCTGCTCATAGGCCAGAGATTCAGTCGAAATAAGTTAGAAAGCATAAATAGACAACCGTGCTCAATATTGATGCCAGCCCATAATGAAGAGCTCGTGATTGAGCAAACTATACTGGCGCTTTTACCTCAGCTAATTGAGGGAGATCGATTCATCGTCATTGCAGATAATTGTACCGATAATACAGTCAGTATTTGTCAAATTCATTCAGTTGAAGTGATTGAGCGGCATGACCTTCATCAAGCAGGTAAAGGGTTTGCACTTGATTATGGGGTACAACATTTAAGTAAATCAGTGGATATTCCACAAACCTTGGTGGTTTTAGATGCCGATTGTGAATTTGAACAAGGAAGTCTTGATAAACTTGTTAATCAAAGCCAAATTCAAAATTCAGTTATTCAATCTCTTTATTTAATGAAGTCTCCTACTGGCGCATCGATTAAAACTCGTGTTGCCGAATTTGCTTGGTTAGTTAAAAACAAGATTAGACCTACCGGTTTAGCAAAAATGAAAATAGGTTGTCATCTGCAAGGTTCGGGTATGGCGTTTCCATGGCGATTATTCACAAAGGTGTCTTTTGCTAGCGGCAGTATTGTTGAAGATCTGGAGCTAGGATTAAAGCTTGCTAGTATTGATGAACAAGCTAAATTCTATCCTCATGCTGTGGTTAATAGTTATTTTCCTGAGTCTTCTTCTGGCACCGAATCTCAACGAACTCGCTGGGAGCATGGCCATATTAGCGCCATGTCTATATTGCCTCACATGATGTTGACAGCATTGGTTAAAGGGAGAGTGAATGTATTTTTATTGGCATTAGATGCAGCTATCCCACCAACAGTGCTGTGGATTTTTATCGTAGTGCTAACTAATTTTCTAACCTTAATATTGTTACTCCTCGGGTTGCCTACTGCCAGTTACATTAGTTTGACCTTATTATTCGTTTTAGTTGGAGCCATAGCTATTTCTTGGTTATTTAATGGTCGAAGTATCATTAAGTTGAAAGATATTTTTGGCATTTTGGCGTATGTGTTTAGTAAGTTTTCAATCTATAAAAAATTCTTTACGGCAAGACAAAAAGAATGGGTAAGAACAGAGCGAGATGACAAATATGAACAGTAGTTCAATACTCGAAAAAGTTTCGTATATAGAAAAATCTAAAGTCGACGATTTCATTAATCATTTAATTAATGTTAATCAGCCAACGAGCTTGGGTTTTTTGAATCAACATGGCTATAACCTAATCGCTAAGTCCACTGAGATTGACGAATCTTTTAGGCAATTAGATTATGTGTTGCGTGATGGCATAGGCATCAAAATAGCGTGTAAATACAATCGTATTTCAGCTGGTGAGAACTTAAATGGTACTGACTTAATTCCTACAATTATTAAGCAAGCGCAATTTATCCACTCTGATATCAACTTTATAGTCTATGGCACAGTAGAGCCATGGTTGAGCATAGGCGCAAACAAGCTTTTTCTTGGCAACGACTATCAATCTTTAGACGGTTTCAAAGACGATGAGGCTTATTTAGACCATTTCAAAGAAAACTGTCGTGATGAAAGGTTCAATATTGTTGTGTTAGCGATGGGGATGCCAAAGCAAGAAAGAGTCGCGAAGCTCCTTAAGCATGCTAACTCCGCAAGAACCTTAATTATTTGTGGTGGTGCAATCATTGATTTTCAAGCAGGTCGCCATTCACGAGCTCCAGATTTTTATCGAAATAACGGTTTAGAGTGGCTTTACCGATTAAGTAAAGAGCCAAAAAGGATGTTTTCTCGGTATGTTGTAGGCATTCCAATTTTCTTTGCGAATGTAGCGTTAAGAAAATAAATATATGTAGTGATTTGTGTCTAGCACTAAAGGCTATTCAGCGTCATATCTATCCAACTAAAGTTCCAATTAAGCCATTCTGTATTTTTAATATCATCAAGCAAATTTATTATTACAATTCAGTATTCACTTTTTAAAAGGAGTAATTTGTGGATAAGCCCTCAAACTTCCATGTTGCACGAAATGGCTTAGCTTTTGCGTTTCGTCTGGCAGATGTTAGCTTTCTCATTGCAGCATTTTTTATCATGCTTTCTTTTCACGAAGTTGCATTTGATAGAGAGTATTTTTTGCTACTGATGGCAGAACTCTTTTTCTACTTATATTTAGCAGAATCGATATCAATATACCGTTCTTGGCGATTAAGTAGTTTTCTTTACGTCCTTGGATTGATGTCCACAGTATTAGTCGTTTCGTTTTTTATACTAATCACAGCTGTTTTTTTATTTAAACAAGGAGACTACTACTCAAGAGTGGTGATGTTTGGCTGGTTTAGCTTATCAATGTTACTTCTTGTTGGTTGGAGATTATTAGTTCGAATTGTTAAGCGAAGTATGCGACGTAATGGTTATAGTTTACAGAAAGTTGCCATTATCGGTATGACTCAATCTGGCACCAACTTATACCAAGAACTTAATGAAAATATTGAGTTGGGTCTTCAGTGCGTAGGTTTTTACGATGATAGAGAGCCAGAGAGAATTAATGGCGAATATTTAAAGTTGCTAAATGGCTCTATTGATAAAGTTGTAGCAATGGCTAAAAAAGGTGAAGTGAAAAAGCTTTATATCTGTTTGCCTATGTTAGCAGAAAAAAGAATTTCAAATATTATTCATCAATTGGGCGATTCGACAGTCGATGTTTTAATTTTACCGGACTTTTTACTTAAAAATTTGATGCATGCGCGTATAGGCCATGTTGGTGACTTGGATACGATTAGTGTTTTTGAATCACCAGTACATGGGATGAAAAACTTCTATAAACGAACTTTTGATATTTTATTTAGTTCGTTGGCGATTATTGCTATTTCACCTGTTTTAATGGTGATAGCAATAGCGATTAAATTGACTTCCCCGGGAGCTGTGATCTTTAAACAAGATAGGTATGGTCTTGGTGGTGAGAGGATTAAAGTATTCAAATTCCGGTCAATGACGGTGACTGAAAATGCTGCCAAGGTCACCCAAGCGACGAAAAATGACAGCCGTCTGACTTCTATTGGGGGGTTCCTAAGGCGAACTTCACTAGATGAACTGCCTCAGTTTTTTAATGTTTTATTAGGCACTATGTCAGTTGTTGGGCCTAGGCCTCATGCGGTTGCTCATAATGAAGAATATCGCCAACTGGTTGCTTATTACATGTTGCGTCATAAAGTTCGTCCCGGCATTACAGGTTGGGCACAGGTTAATGGTTGGCGTGGTGAAACAGACACGATTGATAAAATGGAAAAACGTGTCGAATACGACTTAGCATACATACGTCATTGGTCTCTTTGGTGGGACGTTAAAATAATTTTTAAGACAGTTTTTAAAGGCTTTACTGGAAATAATGCTTACTAACATGGAGAGTAAAATGAGAACCTTGATAGGCAATAAAAATATAATAGCAGTGTTAGTTGGTGCATTATTTGTCCCTGTTGCACAGGCTCAGAACACTGAAAATGCCGTCGTGATTAAAACTGATTCAGGGATCGATTTCACCCCAGGGTTAAATGCGAGTGTGAAATATGATGACAATATCGCAAGTGCAAACCTTGATACTGAAGACAGTATGATTTTAGTGGTAACTCCTGCTCTTAAAGCTGAACTTCTTAGTGGCAATAGCTCTTATACCGCCGAAGCTGGTATTGAATATGCTGAATATTTCAGCAGCAGTGACGATAACTATTTAGATGGTTTATTTCGATTAAAAGCAGATGTGGAACTTAACCAGTCCAATCGGTTTAATATCATTGGTTCATACATTGCGGGTCATGAAGATAGGGGTACAGGTATTTTCGAAGGCGCAGGTAACCTGCAGGTAGAGCCCAATACCTATGATGTATATGCCATTGGCGGTTATTACGAGTATGGAGCAAGAAGTACGCCAGCAAGATTAAGAATTAACGCTAAATACTTAGAAAAAGAATACAAACGATATGAAGAGCTAACTCAATATAAAAACTACACAGATGTAACTTTTGGTGGTTCGTTTTATTACGATGTGAGCCCTACAGCGAGCTTAGTTGCAAGCATTCAAAGCATTGATACTGAGTATAACAAGAGTCCACAAGACATCGAATTACAAAATCGAGACAGTGTAACGACCAATTATTTACTCGGAGCAGACTGGGAAGCTACGGCCTCTACAGAAGGTAAAGTGAGAGTAGGTTATCAACAGAAAAGTTTTGATAATAGTATTCGAGATGACTTTAGCGGTTTAACCTGGGATGTAGATATCACGTGGAGGCCATTAACTTATAGTGCATTGACGCTAAAAACAGGGCAGAGCAGTAAAGATCCTAACCTTTTAGGAGACTATGTACGTGAGACAAGTTACGGGGCTTCATGGGAGCATAATTGGACAGAGCTTTTTTCAACTAAACTAGGTTATGAAAGAGTAGAGGACGACTTTACTGGCATTATTAGGGAAGACAAAACATCAACGTACCAAGCCGCGATAGGATATTCAGTCGCGCGTTGGCTAATGTTAAGAGCAGGCGTTGATATTAATGAAAGTCGTTCATCGAGTGATATATACGAATTTGATAGAAATGTGTATTACATCAATGCTGAAATGACTTTGTAAAGGAAGGTTATGAAATTAGTTCTGTTGTTATTAGCGCTTGTGTTTACAAGCGTTAATGCTTTTGCCGAAAATGATGAAGATAATCATAGGTTATCGGCTGGCGATACGATCGTAATAAAAGTTTATGGTGAAGAAAAGCTGACGTTAGAAACCAGATTGACCAACAGTAGTACGGTTAATTATCCATTTTTAGGTACGTTAGCACTTAAAGGCTTAACAGTGAAAGAAGTTGAGAATTTAATTTATTCCGGATTGAAAGGTGACTACTTTGTCGAGCCTAGTGTTTATGTAGGTATTGTGCATTACCGTCCATTTTACATTCATGGCGAAGTAAAAAAACCTGGCGGGTATCCTTATCAACCTGGGATGACAATAAACCAAGCTGTAGCATTGGCTGGAGGATTAACAGAGAGAGCTTCAACAGATAAAATCTTTATCTCTCGTGAAGGAACCAAAACTCAGTCTGAAAGTGCGGAGATTAAAACTAAAATCAATGCTGGTGATACGGTAACCATAGAACAGAGATTTTTTTAATGATATCAACAACACCTATCGAAAAAACATCACCTATTCTTCCTGAGCAGTTAATTGACTTTAAAAAACTCTTTAAGCCGTTACTGTATTTTAAGTGGCGCATTCTAGCTTTTTCTATTCTTGTTACCGCACTGACAGTGTTTGTGGTGATGAGTATGAAGCCTATTTATTCAGCCACATCGACGCTATTGATAGAGTCTGAACAAGCGAGTGCGATTAAAATTGATGAAGTGTATGGCATTAATTCAGGGCAACGGGAATATTATTTAACTCAATTCGAAATCCTTAAATCCCGCTCCATTGCTGAAAGGGTTTTTAACGAATTAGATTTGGAGAATCATCCGCAATTTCAGCCACAGCCATCGTTATTCAAGCAATTTAAAAATAACTTTGATTTTCTGCCAAAAGAAGAAAGTGCCCCAGTTGATCACAATAAAGTGTATCAACAAAGAGTGAGTGGTTTTGCAAGTAACATTTTTATTAGACCAATTCGTAAAACTCAGTTAGTTAATATTAGTTACGAAACCCCCGACCCAGAGCTCGCATCCTTAGTCTCCAATGCTGTAGGCGATGCGTACATTTTGAGTCAATTAGAAGCTAAAGCTGGGATGACTCAAAAAGCCAATATTTGGCTAGGTGGACGATTAGAAGACCTACGTGTCAATCTTGATGCATCAGAACATCGTTTAGAGCAGTTTAGAATTAAAAACGGCCTTGTGGATGTTGAAGGGGTTACAGCGCTAGATGCAAAAGAGTTGCAGCGTTTGAGTGATGAGATTACCGTTGCGAGATCTCGTAAAGCGCAAGCTGACAGTTTCATGGCCGTTGTTAAGAAGTATGGTGCAAATGACATTGGCAGATTAGAAAGTTTACCAGAAGTCACTTCTCATCTTTCTATTCAAAATGTCAAACGTGAAGTCAGTATTGTCGAACGTAAAGTGTCTGAATTAAAGCAAGTATATGGCCCTAAACACCCAAAATTAATTGCAGCTAACGCAGAATTAGCCACAGTTGAAAAAAACTTGCGCATACAAATTGGCCGTTTGGTGCAGGGTATCGAAGATGAAGCGCAAACAGCGACTCAAAACCTAAAAGCGTTAGAGCAACAGTTTAATAGTTCTAAAGGTGACTTTCAGGATCTAAGTACCATTGATACCACATACAAACGTTTGGTTCGTGAAGTTAATACTAATCAACAATTATTTGAAAGCTTTCTTTCTCGCCAAAAAGAAACGGAAGTGACAGGTGATTTTGACTCGCCTGTTGCACGCTTTACCGATAGGGCTGTAACACCTTACAACCCTATTAAACCTAACAAGAAACTCATTGTTGTGGCTGCTTTCTTAGCCAGTTTTATTTTTGCTATGGTGGTTGTTTTAGTGCTTGATGCGTTAAACGATACAATCAAAACAACTGACGATGTTGAAAAAGTACTATCGCAGCGAGCGTTAGGTTATATCCCTAAAGCGGATAAGAAAGCCAGTTATGATGAAGTTAATTTTGCATTTTTTGACAGTAACGCCAAGATGCATGCTGAGTCAGTACGAACGATTAGAACATCGCTTTCTTTAATGGCGTTGGGGCAAGAACTTCGGATTATTGAAGTCTCATCTTCATTTCCCAATGAAGGGAAAACTACAGTAGCGATGAATTTAGCATTTGCTTTTTCAGGTATGGAAAAAGTGCTGATAATTGATGCTGATATGAGAAAGCCTAATATTGGCAGCCGGTTTGGTTTACCAAACTATCAACCTGGGTTATCAAATGTGCTATCAGGTGCTGATGATATTAATTCCTGCATTGTGAGAGATGTTAAGCCTAATGTTGATGTGTTAGCTGCAGGAGCCATTCCGCTCAACCCTCAAGAATTATTGTCATCTCCTTACTTTGCTGAAGTCATGACAATACTGAAGCAGCAATACACTAAAATTATTGTTGATACCCCTCCGATTCAAGCAGTAAGTGATGCGCTTGTTATAGCGCCCCACAGTGATGCAGTTGTCACCGTGGTTAAAGCTGCTACCACTCGCTCAGAAGCTGTTAAATTAACCTTGGCTAAATTATACCAGGCTCGAGGCAAAGTCTTCGGTGTCGTGCTAAATCAACTGAATATCAAAGACGCTCAACAGTATCATGGTCAATATGGTTATTATCAACCTTATGAAAGTAACGAGGTTGAAGTTCAGCTACCTGTTGATAAAGCCTCGTGATAGATATTCATTGCCACGTACTTCCTGGAATTGATGATGGTGCAAAAGATTTACAAGAATCGATTGCACTCATTAATTTGTCCGTTGAACAGGGAATTACCAGAATAGTGGCCACGCCTCATATTCACATTGGAATATATGATAACAACCTGAAAATTATCAATGACGCTGCAAATATAGTAAGAGATGAGCTTAAAGCTCAAGGCATGAATATTGAATTAAGCGTTGCGGCTGAAGTGCGCATCTGCCCTGAAATTATTTTATTTGCCCAGCAAGGTTTATTACCTTTTATTGGAGATTATCAAGAAAAAAAGGTTCTATTGCTTGAACTACCAAGTAGCCATATACCTGCTGGTGCTGACAAACTGATTGACTGGTTACTCAATTTTGACATCATTCCGATGATTGCACACCCTGAAAGAAATAGAGAACTGCAACAATATCCAGAAAGAATAAAGGTCTTTCAACAAAGGGGCTGTTTATTTCAATTAACGGCAGCTTCATTGTTAGGGCAATTTGGAGAGTTACCTCAATTGACGAGTGAACGGTGGTTAAAAGAAAAGCTATATAATATTGTCGGCTCAGATTGTCATTCTATTAAGCGAAGACCACCAAAACTTCTAGAAGCTAGAAACGTGATCGCTGAACTTATAGATGAAGAATATGCTCAACAGTTAGTACATGACTTTCCTAATCTAATCTCTAAGCGACTTTTTTCATAAATGGAATATGATGCATAAAATGCCCTCAACACGCAGATTAATTTATGCTGCATTGATTGTTGTTTTGTTAGCTTTTCTACCTTTACTTATACAAAAAGGTGTAGCGAATGCCTATCATTTTAAAACCTTATTTTATTTAAAATTGTGGGAAGGCAATCAGCAGCCATCAAAAGCTCAATTTCAACAAGCGAAAGTTGCAGCTGTGAATGCTTATTCGCTAGATAACTCAAACCCTCATTACATATTATCATTTGCAAAAGTATTGGAGTGGGGGGCTTATCATCAGTTCTATGACATTGATGTCAAAAAACATAGTCAGCTCTATATGACAGCTATAAAGTTACGGCCATTGTGGCCTAATGCTTATGCAGATTATGGGGCTAGTCTCGCGTTTTTAAATAGTGACCTCGATACAGCTTGGCCTCTATTAGAAAAAGGCTTACGTTATGGCCCTTATACTCCTGAGGTCTTAAGGCAAGTGCTTGCAGTAGGATTCTTTTTTTGGCCTCAATTATCTGTGGAACAGAAAAAGCTTGTACTTGAAACGAGTTTGGTTGCAGTTGAGTCACAATGGTCTATGAAATTAGAACTGCAGCAATTAACAAGAAATTATCAGCGTACATCGGTTGTGTGTAGTTATATGAAATACACTGCTATAGAGATTTCAGAGGCCGGACAACAATGGGTTTCAGAATCTTTATGTCACCATTTTTATAAAAGGTTTGGTTGATAAATAAATGGAAACTTCTTCACGAATTTCAAAGTATTTTATTTGCTTTCTCTGTAGTTTAATTATCATCGCTCCGCTCCCTTTGGGGAGTAATCGAATTTGGGCTTGGTCGATTTTAGAATTAGCTGTATTCAGTTTGGCTTGTTTTCACCTTGCTTATTGTGCGAAGCATGAAAAACCAATTTTAAGTTTTGATTGGCAAAAGACTCTGTTGATTCCGATTGTGGTTATGTTGGTGTATTTATTACTTCAAGTTATTGGAGTCATACCAGGAATTGACACTGTAGATGCTTATCAAACGACTCATCAATTATTGAAAACGCTCACTTATTTAATATTTGTCCTGTTACTAAGTGAGTATTGCAAAGATGAAAGAATGTTACGTTGGGTTGTTTTTAGCATTATTTTGTCGGGATGTTTTCAAGCATTCTACGGTTCTTTTGTTTATTTGTTAGATTTAGATGTTTCACCTGTTTTTCATTTTTCTGAAGGTGATAAAGCAAGAGGAACTTTTGTCTATCAAAATCATTTTGCTAACTACTTAGCATTATGTCTTGCTATTGCAGTGGGTTGGCTTATTTCTGAGTTGAATACTCAACGACAAGCGTTTGAATTCAGGCAAGCTTTCTTGAATGCCTTATCAACAATGTTTAGTAGAAAGTTGATTTTGCGACTAGCCATTATTTTAATGATTATTGGTTTAATTTTAAGTCGTTCAAGAATGGGAAATGCTGGCTTTTTTACTGCATTAATAGTGGTTTCTGTCTTCGCAATATTTTGCTATCGAAGACCACCTATTTTATTAAAACCGTTAGTGATCAGTATTATTATTTTGGACTTAATTATTGTCGGTTCTATATTTGGCGTTGAGAAGGTAAAACAAAGAATTGAAGATACCAGTTTTGCTTCTGAGACACGTGATCTGGTTGTCATTGATAGTATGCCAATAATTAAAGATAACTGGTTAACGGGTACTGGAGGTGGGAGTTTTTATACTACTTTTCCTAGCTACCAGCCTAGACCATACAGCGGTTTTTATGATCATGCTCATAATGAATATATACAATTCTCAATCGAGTATGGAGTGATTATTTCTGCAATGCTTGGCTTGTGGGTTTTATACGGGCTCTATTTAGCGTGTAAAACAATGCATAAACGAAATAATAAATTCTATAAAGGCGTGGCCTTTGGTAGTGCTATGGCTATTGTTCACATGTGCATACACAACATGGTTGATTTCAACTTGCAATCCCCCGCTAATACTCTGCTTTTTTTAACTATTTTAACCTTGTGCTGGTTATCTTATAACCTTCCTTCTGACTTGAAAAAACGGCCACGAAGGCATCGCGGAGATTAAGCGAAAGGTAATAAGAAATTTAAGTTTTTCTTGAAATAATATTTTCAAATTTTTTACAATTAATTTTAACTTTGACTATAAAAGGACTCATATGAAAGTTGTTATTCCTGTTGCGGGACTAGGTACCCGAATGCTGCCAGCAACCAAAGCAATTCCAAAAGAAATGTTGCCACTTGTTGATAAGCCATTGATTCAATATATTGTGGACGAATGTGTTAAAGCCGGTGTGAAAGAGATTGTTTTAGTCACACATGCGAGTAAAAATGCTATTGAAAACCATTTTGATAAATCTTATGAGTTGGAATCAACACTCGAGAAGCGTGTTAAACGTCAATTATTAAAAGAAGTGCAGGGCATATGCCCTAAAGATGTCACGATTATGCACGTTCGCCAGGGAGAAGCTAAAGGTTTAGGTCACGCCGTGTTGTGTGCTAAACCTTGTATCGGTAATAACCCATTTGCAGTTGTGCTGCCCGATGTGATTCTAGATGAGTATACTGCTAATCAAAGCTCAGAAAATTTAGCCGCGATGATCAGCCGTTATGAATCTACCTTTGCAAGCCAAATCATGGTCGCACCTGTCGCTACAGAAGAAGTGCATAAGTACGGTATTGCTGATTGTGATGGTGTTGAAGTCTTAGCGGGTGATTCAACTAAGATTGTTAAAATGGTTGAGAAGCCATCAATTGAGGAAGCTCCCTCAAATCTTGCTGTTGTTGGTCGTTATGTTCTCTCTGAAAAAATTTGGGATTTATTAGCCAAAACGCCTGCTGGTGCAGGTGATGAGATTCAATTAACCGATGCCATTGATATGTTAATAGAATCTGACGCTGTAGAAGCGTTTAACATGACGGGCAAATCTCACGATTGCGGCGACAAGTTAAGTTATATGGCTGCCTTTGTCGAGTACGGCTTGAATAATAAGAAGCTTGGAAAAGATTTTAAAGAGATTATCAAAAAGCTGGTTAAATAAACTTACCTAGCATTAATTGAATGCGCTGCAGTTATTTGTAGCCATGAACAGCAACAAAAGCCCTGGAATATGCTTTCAGGGCTTTTTTGTACCCGCAGGCTTTTAAATTTAAAAAGTATATGAGTTGATGTTTGTGTTCAGAATGTTTATTAAGACCTGTTTACTAAGATTAAGACCTGTTTACTAAGAAGGGGATATTCTGACCTGTGTATTCGCTTAATAATCACTAAAAGGCATAAACCACAACTTATACAAGTATCGAGGGTAAGCGCGAGTGATAAGTTTTGGCTTGAAGGCAGTGACTCAAATGTGTGCAAACGTTATTCACGGATTAATGAAAAAGGTTTAATTTATGAAAAATCAATCAAAGAAGATGTTTAGAAGAGAAGCATTACATTGAGATACTAGAGGAAAACTATTTGAATATTAAATTGGTTGCGGGAGCTGGATTTGAACCAACGACCTTCGGGTTATGAGCCCGACGAGCTACCAAACTGCTCCATCCCGCGTCCGATTTAACTATCTTGAGACAAATTGAAATGTATTAACTCTGATTTCAGAGTGTTACAAACTTATAAATTGGCATTTATAAGAAATTGGTTGCGGGAGCTGGATTTGAACCAACGACCTTCGGGTTATGAGCCCGACGAGCTACCAAACTGCTCCATCCCGCGTCCGATTTTTCAATTTTCAATAAGTAAGTGGTTGCGGGAGCTGGATTTGAACCAACGACCTTCGGGTTATGAGCCCGACGAGCTACCAAACTGCTCCATCCCGCGTCCGTACTTATTAATTCAATTAGTTTATTTTATTGGTTGCGGGAGCTGGAT